>JBBDHW010000024.1:3851-51614 GCA_040880805.1 Acidimicrobiia bacterium
CGTTCTCCTACGACTCGCAGGCCGGGTTCAGCGTCGCTTCGAGCGATGCGGTGGTGTGTACGTTCACGAACACGCGCCAGACGGGCACGATCAGGGTGAACAAGGTGTGGTCGGGTGGCGCGTCGGGTGAGCTGCCGACGGTGGATCTGAACATCGGGACGACGGGGTCGGGTCACCAGGTGAACCAGACGGGTGTGACCGGGCTCGGCAACGGCACGACGGGCGCGCAGACGGTGGTGACCGGTTCTCCGTATTTCGTGTCGGAGTCGGCCCTGGCGGCGGGTTGGGCTGCGGGGTCGGCGGTGTGCACGAAGAACGGCACCCCGTTCTCCTACGACTCGCAGGCCGGGTTCAGCGTCGCTTCGAGCGATGCGGTGGTCTGCACGTTCACCAATGCGAAGCAGGGGTCGATCACGATCACCAAGGTGGCCGTTCCGCAGGACGCGCAGAACTTCACGTTCGCGACGACGAACCTCGGTGGGTCGTTCACCCTCGACGACGACACCGACAACGCGCTGTCCAACGTAAAGACGTTCCCGGGTCTCGCCCCAGGGACCACGTACACCGTCACCGAGAACCCGGTCACGGGGTGGAAGCTCACCGCGCTCGACTGCACCGGTCTCGGCCAGGGTGACTCCGCGACCTTGGCTACCGGTGTCACGTCGATCGCGCTCAAGCCCGGTCAGGACGTGAGCTGCACCTACACCAACACGTCGCCCGACCTGGGTGTCGAAAAGTCGGACGACCCCGACCCGGTGGTGGCCGGCAACCAGCTCACCTACACGGTGACGGTCACGAACCACGGACCGGCCGACGCCACGGGCGTGGTGGTCACCGACACGCTCGACCCGAACACCACGTTCGTGTCGACGTCGCTCGGCGCGGACTGCCAGCACGCGGCGGGTGTGGTCACGTGCCAGATCGGGAACCTCGCAAGCGCTGCGTTCGTGAACTTCACGATCACGGTCACGGTGTTGCCGGGCGCGCCCGTCGGTACCGACACCCTCGACAACCACGTGGAGGTGTCGGGGGACCAGCCCGACTGGAACCCGGACAACAACACCGATGACGAGCTCACATCGGTCATCAGCGTCGTCGACCTCGCCGTCGTCAAGACCGCCGACGTGGCCTCGGTGATCCCGGGCCAGAGCTTCACCTACACGTTGAGTGTGCGGAACCTCGGCCCGTCGGACGCGCAGGTGGACGCGACGGTCATCGACGTGCTGCCGACCGACATCACATTCGTGTCGTTCCATCCGCTCGCAGCGGGTGTGAGCTGCAGCCCGCCCGTTGGCCAGCAGCTCACCTGCACGATCCTGAAGGGTCTGCTCGGGGCCGGCGATCCGCCGGTGCTCATTCGCATCAACGTCACGATGGCGGGGACGCCGTCGGGGCAGCCGGTCACGAACAAGACGGTCGTGACGAGTCCTGACGACGAGGCGCCGTGTGTCGTGACGCCCACGGACATCACGTGCAACCCGGCGAACACGAACAACTACTCCGAGGTGCAGACCCCGGTCGTCGTCTCGGAAGTGATCGTCACGCCGCCGCCGCCGCCGCCGGCGAAGGTGACAGCGCTCGCCTTCACGGGTACGAACTCGCTGTTGGGGGGTCTCGTCGGGTTCGTGGCGCTGCTGCTCGGTGTGCTCCTGGTGATGGTGACCCGCCGCGGGCGCCGCGGGCTCGCGTTGTAAGTGGCCGTCAGGCCACGAGCAGCAGCGCGGCGAGCGCGGCGATGACCGCGGTGCCGGGCTCCACCAGGGGGTAGCGCGCCGAGATGCGGGTGCCGCACGTGCGGCAACGCCCGCGCAACGCGAGCCACGACAACACGGGCACGAGCTCCACGGGGCGCAGCGGCGTCTCGCAGGCAGGACAGTGCGAGCCGGGCGTGATGATCGACTCGTGCCGGGGCACGCGCCGGATCACGACGTTCAGGAACGACCCGAGCAGGGCGCCCGCCACGGCCGCGACGGCGACCACGATCGCGGTCTTCACCGCGGCGGGCGCGTCACACCGGTCCTTCGCGAGTTTCCTCGGCCCAGAACTGGACGGTGCGGCGGAGCTCGCCGTCGACGTAGATGTGCAGCTCGTACGCGCCGGGCTTCGGGAGCACCGCCCCGTGCATGTCGATGGCCAGCGGCACCTGGATGTGCTCTCCGGCGTAGGTTCCCGTGGAATCGTTTACCTGGATATCGGCAGCGACGCGCCCGACCTCCTCGCCATCCTCACCGATGATGACGAGCGCGAACCCGTGGCTGCGCTCGGCCTCGATCCGCTCGAGCTCGAGTACGAGCGCGAATCCCACCCCAAGTTGCGCGGGGTACGACGCTCGGCGGATGCGCGTGATCCCGCCCGAGAGCACGAACAGCAGACCGTCGCGCACTTGCACGTGGTCGCACAGCAGCGACGTGGTGATCTCCACCTCCCTACCTCCGAACTCGCCAACGGCGGCGCGGGTGAGTGCCCGCGACTGCACCGGCAACGCGGTCGAGCACCTGGGTCGAAGACGACGCGACGCGCGGCTGCACCGCCGTCATCCGTACCGCGACCGTGTCGACGAGCGAGTCGTCGAACGCGAGGCGGGGCCGCCGGGACGTGATCGCGTGCAGACGACGAGCCACGATCACGGCGTCGCGGTACGAGAAGGGGTCGAGGCGAGTCGCGACGCCCTCGAGGTGCGTGCGCCAGCGGTCGCGCTCGTCGGCAGGCGCGAGACGCACGACGTCGTCGTCGGGTGAGGCGATGTTCCTGTACACGGTGGTCACGCCGCGCGCGATCGTGGGGTCGTCGAGCAACGCGCCGTCGAGGAGTAGCTCAGGGCCGACGTGCGCGCACGCGCGCGCAGCACCGTCGGGCAGGCCGTCGTCCAGCAGACAACTGCGCAGCTCGGCTTCGAGCTCGAGGAACCACCGTTCGGAGTGGAAGACTTGGTCGGTCGCGTGGTGCAGCGCGATGCCGCCGCCGAGAGCGCCTTCTGCCGGCCCCAAGCGCGTCCTCCCCATCGCCGCGAAATCGGGCAGCGCAGTGCCCACGAGGAAGGCAGGGTCGTCGCTGCTGGCACGGGCGCGAAGTCCGGCGGCGATGTGACCGACGAAGTTCACGCATACATCTTGCCCTGCCCGGTCACAACGTGACGGCGCGGTCGGAGTGACGGCCAGGCGGCACAGCCTCCTAAATTAAGCTCCGTCTGCGATGACATCACCAGAGGGCGGCCTGCGAGTGGTGATTGCAGGTAAGCACGCGCCCACTCGCGAGCTATTCCGTGAAGCGCTCGAGCGGTCTGGCATTCATGTATGCGGCGAGGCGCGGAATGCCGCCGGTGCGGTGCGGGAGGTGACAGAACAACGACCCGACATCGTGCTTCTCGACCCCGCCCTCCCCGGTGACGGTATCCGGGCGACCATCGAGATCACGGAGCTCGTGCCCGCCACACCGGTAGTCATGTACGGGGACTTCGAGGACGACGTCACCCTCTTCGAGGCGCTCGACGCGGGGGCGTGCGGCTACCTGCTGAAGGACATCGACCTCGAGCGGCTTCCCGCCGTGCTCAAGGGCGTCCTGAGGGGGGAGTCGGCGCTCCCGCGGACCCTCGTGGCGCGGGTCGTCGAGGAGTTCAACGCGCGGGGTCGGGCGCTGGATCTGCTGGTGGGCAGGGACTCTGCTGATCGCCTCACGAACCGCGAGTGGGAAGTGCTCGAGTTGATGCGCAAGGACTACTCGACGGCCCAGATCGCGGACGCGCTGTTCGTGTCACCCGCCACCGTCCGCACCCACGTGTCGGCCATCATGCGCAAGCTCCATGTCGCCGACCGCGCCGCCGCGGTCCGGTTGATCGAACAACGCTCGTCCTGAGACGGCGACGCACAGCGCGCACCAACCCCAGCCGAGCGCGAGCCCTCCGACCACGTCGCTCAGCCAATGGACGCCGAGCAGCACGCGTGACGCGGCGACGGCGACGCCGAGCGCGAACGCAACGCCGAGCAGGGTCGCCCGTGTGCGTCGAGTGAGCCCGATCCCGAGGACGAGCGCGATCGCGGTGTAGACGGCGGCAGTGCCCGCGGTGTGGCCGCTCGGGAACGCGGCGCCGAGCGCGGCGGCACCGGCCGTCACCGTGGGACGCGCCCGGTCGACGAGGTCTTTCACCTCGCGGGTGAGCAGCCACTCACCGGCCCCGATCGCGACGATGAAGGTCGCGAGCCGCACGCTCGGCATCCGCACGAGCTGGATCACACCCACCACGACGAGGGCGATCACCACCACCTCGGTGGAGCCGAGGCGGGTGACGGTGCGGAGCAGCGATCGACCGACGTCGTCTGCGTGCTCGATGCCCCATGCCGCGATGTCGTGGTCGAGGTCGACGAGTGCGTTGTGGGTGGTCACGAGCCAGGCGAGCACCGCCACGATCAGCGTGCCCGCGGCCGCGCACGCGAGCGCCCAGGCCGTCGCCGTCTGCGCCCCCGAGGGCCACCGCTGGAACGCGAACGCGGCGAACACGCCGAGCACGACTGGGGGACCGAAGAGCGCAAGAAGAACGATCCTCCATCTTGGCCGCGACCGCGAGCGCCGACTCCATCGGTACGCTCCCTCGACGCAAGGATCGGGGAGGGGCTGCGGGTGCGGGTGCGGCTGGTAGTGGCGGCGGTCTTGGCGCTCGGTGCCGGGCTCACGGGCGCGGCCGGGGCGGCGGCGGGGGCGGCCGAGGCTCGGGAGTCTCGGGCGCACGTCGACCGGGTGCTGATCGTCTCGCTGCCACGGGTGTCGTGGAGCGACGTGGCGGATCGCGACGACGTCCCCCACCTGAAGCGTCTCCTCGACGGCTCGGCGGTCGCCGACCTGTCGGTGCGGGCACCGAGCATCCGGCCCGACCTCGCGGGCGGCTACGCGACGCTGAGCGCGGGCGACAAGGCCGTCGGATCCGGCACGGCCGACGACGGAGCCGCGTTCGTGGTGGACGAGCATGTGGGCGCAGGCACCGCGCGGCAGGCTTTCCTGCGACGTACCGGCACCGACGCGTCGCGGGGGCTGGTGCATCTCGGGCTCCCGCAGATCGTCGACGCCAACGAGGCGACCGACTTCGAGGCGGAGGTGGGCGCGCTCGGCGACGCGCTCGATGCCGCGGGCTACGCACGCGCGGTGATCGCGAACGGCGACGGTGTGGAGTTGCCGTCGCCGGCACCCGAGAGCGACGACCCCGCCGACGACGCCTCGCGCCGCTTTCGCCGCGAGGCGGTCACCGCGCTCATGACGTCGGACGGGAAGGTGCCCGCGGGGCAGGTGAGCAAGGACCTCCTCGAGGACGACCCCAACGCCGCGTTCGGCGTGCGTCTCGACGTCGACCTCGTGATCGACGCGTTCGATGCGGTGTGGACACCGAAATCAGTGGTGCTCGTGGAGGCGTCCGACCTCGTGCGCGCCGACGCGTACCGAGACCTCGTGTCGTCGGATCAGCGCGCCGCGGTGCTCGGCCGCGCGCTCCGCGCGTCGGACGCGCTCGTCGGCGCGTTGATGGAACGCGTCGACCCGGCGCGCGACGCGGTCGTGCTCGTGGGGCCGGCGGCGCCGTCCGGTGGGAGCGTGCTCACGATCGCCGCGGTGCGCGCACCGGGCTTGGAGCCGGGCCTGCTGCGCTCGGGCACCACCCAGCGGACCGGGTACGTGCAGCTCATGGACATGGGCCCGACGGTGCTCGACCTGCTCGGCGTGCCTCGCCCCGACTCGATGCGCGGGCGGCCGGTCGAGGTGGGCGACGGCGGGGGCAGCGCCGCCGACCGGCGCGACTTCCTGGTGGACGGCAACGAGGCGTCGACGTTCCGCGTGCGCATCGTGAACCCGGTTCCGAACGTGTTCATCGGCTTGGCGGCGGCGCTCGCCGTCGCGACCGTGCTCGCACTGTGGCGGCCGGGCCTGCGACGGTTGCGTGTCGTGTTGCCGGTCTGCGCGTGCGTCGTGCTCGCGTACTTGCCCGCGGTGTACCTCGCCCGGCTCTTCCCGTTCCACGACGTCGGCGCTGCCGCGTACTGGTTGTTCCTGCTGGTCGGGTCGATCGCGCTCGGCGTGTCGTACCGTGCGGTCGCGCGCGGACGCGACCTCGACTCGGTCATGATCGGGCTCGGCGTGCTCGTCGCCGTGCTCGTGATCGACGTGGTGCTCGGCAACCCGCTCCAGTTCAACAGCGCGCTCGGCTTCTCGCCGTCGGTGGCGGGCCGCTTCATCGGGTTCGGCAACGCCGCGTATGCGGCGCTCGCATCCGCCGCGATCCTGCTCGCGGGCCTGCTCGCGCACCGCATCGGTGGACGGCGCGGCGCGTGGTGGGGTGTGGGTGTGATGGCGGTCGCGCTGGCTGCCGACGGTGCGCCCATGTGGGGAGCCGACGTGGGCGGCGTGCTGTCGATGGTGCCCGCGTACGGCATCACCGCGGCCCTGCTTCTTGGTATCCGGGTGCGGGTCCGTACGGTGGTCGCGTTCGTGAGCGCGGCGCTGGTCGCGCTGGCGGCCGTGACGGTCGTCGACCTGCAGAAGGTGTCCGGCCGCCGGCGCCATCTCGGGCGTCTGATCGAGCAGATCCAGGACGAGGGGTTCTCCGCGTTCACCGACGTCGTGCAGCGCAAGATCAGCCACAACCTCGACTCGCTCTCCACGTCGAGCTTCCGGTACCTGGTGGTGGTGGGGGTCGCGTTCGTCGCGTACCTGCTCTGGTGGCCGCCGCGGCAGTTGGTGCGGTTGTTGGAGCGCGTCCCCGAGCTCCGTGCCGCGCTGATCGGGTTCGGTGTGCTCGCGGTGCTCGGCTACGGCCTCAACGACGCGGGTGTGACCGTGCCGGGGTTGATGCTGGGCGTGCTGATCTGCACGCTCGTACCGTTGCTCGTGCCGAGGCTCGTGCCGAGCGCGGCTGAGGAGTTGGTGCGGTCATGAGCTGGACGTGCCCCCAGTGCGATCGCAGGTTCGGACGCACGAACCAGTCCCACGTGTGCCTGCCCGTGGCCGCGGTCGACGACTACTTCGCGGCGCGACCGGCGTACGAGCGCGAGATCTACGACGCGGTGGTCGGGCACCTCCAGACCGTGGGCACCGTCGACGTGGAGGCCGCGACCGTCGGGATCCTCGTGAAGCGGCGGCGCACGTTCGTGGAGTTGCGCCCGAAGCAGAAGTGGGTGGAGCTGTCGATCATGCTCACCCGACCGATCGACGACCCGCGGGTGTCTCGCCGGATCGTGGTGTCTCGCGGCCGCTTCGCCTACTTCTTCCGCCTGCGGAGCGCCACCGATGTCGACGACGATCTGCGCGAGCTCCTCACCGAGTCGTGCCTCGCGTTCTAAGCCTTCCCCTTCCCGTTTTGGCGTTACGAGGTCGTCAGATGCGCGACCTGGCAACGCCAAAACAGTCGACGCCGCCGGGACGACCACGTCGCCTTCGTCGCCCGCCGCTCTCGCTCCGCTCCAGCGCCGACGAGGTGGCCTGGGTGGAGGCGTTCGTGCGGTTGCGCGATCGCGCCGGGTCGTAGAGCATGTGCGTATGCCAAAGGGAATATTTTTCGTGCAGTCGCAGGCGTCGGACGAGTCCCGGACCGACGAGTTCCACAAGTGGTACGACAACACGCACATCCCGCAGCTCTGCGAGATACCGGGCATCGTGAGCGCGCGCCGGTTCGACTTGGTCAGCGCGGGGTTCGCGCCCGCCGACCCGTCGGTGCCGAAGCACCTCGCGATCTACGAGCTCGACGCCGACGATCTCGGCGCGGTGATGCAGGAGATCATGGCGCGCTCGGGTGACGGGAGGATGGAGCTCAGCGACGCGCTGCAGCACGATCCAGCCCCGGCCACGCTGCTCTACGTCGAACGCGACTGAGCTCTTCAGGCGCTCGGTGGCGATCGCACAACTGATAGTGGGGCGCGCTACTCTTCCGGGTCGATGAGAGCAGTGAGGATGCCCCCTGAAACCGAAAGAGACCCTGCTGCATCCGACGAAGCCGCCGAGGCCCTGGTTGAAGAAGCAGACGTGAGTGACCCGGTTCCCGCGGAAGTCGTCGAAGGGGCACGGAAGGCACTTTCGGCTCGGGCGGCCAGGCATACATCGGCAACCCGCGACGCTGATCCCGCAGCGTCAACCGACGCGTAGCCCCGCATCGGCTGCACGCGTGGCCGCGCGGGTGTGTGCGCGCGCCCGCTCATATCGAGACGCGGGGACCCACCGCGATCGACGAGGTTTCATCCAGATCGGGCTCCTCGGGCGCGCTGCTCTCTCGCCGGACCGCGCTGAACGCCTGTCCCACCACAGTCGCGAGCGTCCGCATGAGGATCGTCGCGTCCATTCGTGCCGACCAATTCTCGGCATAAAAGAGGTCGAGGCGACGGTAGATCTGAAACGACGGGTTGTGCCGCGCCTCGACCTGCCACAGCCCCGTGACCCCGGGGCGAAGACCGAGCCGCGTCAGGTGTTCGTTGTCGAACTCCGCCACCTCGTCGGGTAACGCCGGCCGCGGCCCGACGAGGCTCATCTCACCCCGGATCACGTTGACGAGCTGGGGGAGCTCGTCGATGCTCGTGGCCCGCAGCAAACGACCGACTCGGGTCACGCGAGGGTCGTCGGTCATCTTGAAGAGCGGCCCGTCCTCGCGCTCGTTGTACGCCTTGACGAGAGCGAGCTGGCTTGATGCGTCCGACACCATCGTGCGCAGCTTCAGGAGGGTGAACCGTTTTCCGTCGAGGCCGACGCGTTCCTGGCGGAACAGCACCGCTCCCCGGTCCTCGAGCTTGGTGGCGATGGCGGCGATCGCGAGGAAGGGCGTTGACAGGACAAGGACCAACGACGCGAGCGAGACGTCGATCAAGCGCTTCAAGTTCCGCTGCCACCCCGCGAGCGTGGGCCGTTCGATATAGAAGAGCGGTACGTGTGAGATGGGCAGCGCGCGGAACCGCTGTTGGCTGATTCGCGCGAGACCCGTGGATATCTGGACGTGGACCCCTCGAGCCAGGAGATCCCGGGTCACACGCTTCATCTCCGGCGCCGGCAATCCCGTTACCGCGATCATCGCGCCGGCATCGAGATCGCGCGCGATGTTGCAAGCATTCCGCGTAGGACCAAGCCACGGCACTTCGGTTCCGAGGAGCGCCCACTCGTCGCCCGGGCCCACGAACCCGCGGACGCGGTAGCCGAGCTCGGGCTGCGTCTCGAGAAGTTGGCAGAGGTCGGCGGCTTCCTCGTTCGTGCCCACGATGACGACGTCGCGACAGAACCGCCCACGTGCACGGCAACGGCGTAGCCAGACCGCATAGCCGCTGCGGAGCAGGGTGAGTACGGCGAACAGCGCGACTGCGGCGACGATCGCGAGCAGGGCGGTCACGTCGACCCCGAGAGCGCTGCCGAACAGCACTGCCGCGAAGGCAGAGATCGCTGCGCTACGCAGTAGGCGACTCATCTCGACTGCTCGGACGGCGCACACCCTCGCGAGGTACAGGCGCTCCGACGCCAAGAACGCCATCGTCACCGCACTGACGGCTACGACGAAGGTTGCTCCGATCAGCAGGTTCCTGCGCATCGACGACGCTGCGGGCATGATGGAGATCACCGTTATCGTCCACACCGCGACCACGCCGAGCAGATCCAGGGCTACCAAGATCGCCCGGAGGCGAGTCGATCCCCACCCGCGTCTCCGGCTGGACGGGCGCGTGAGCGGCGGTGACAGCGTCGGGACGTGTGCCGCGACCAGTGGAGTGCCTGCCCGAACCTCCTCGGGTTGCCCAATTGCCCCAAACGTCGCCACTGTGCTGCCTCTTCATGCCGCCCAGTCAGAGCGACTGGACACCGAAGATTCGCGAGTTGCCCGCCGAAGGAAGGAGCAGCGCCGAAGCGGACTGATACGAAATGTTGGGTGAACACCGCCGAGGTGACGAGACGGCGCGCCCGGAGGTCAGCTCACGCATCGAGGCTGATGCTGCTCACGAGATCGACCGGGGATCCGTTGCAACGGAAACGCCCGACCAGCGTGGTGGATGGAGTCTTCGTGCCGAACCGCGGGGAATACCAGCCCAGCACCGGGTCGGTCTCGCCCCGGTGCGCGGTCCACCGGAGCCGATCGGGCAACGTGAGGACGGCGCGTGCGCGCCCGCCGTCGGTCGGCCACTCGAGCGTCGCGATGGCGCCGGTGAGCTCGGCCCGGACCGTCGGACCCAGGTGAAAGCTCAAACGGAGCGAGTGGGTCCCGGTGGTCTCGATGCGGTCGATGATGTCCAGCCGGCGAGCAGAACGAAGGACACGCACGGTTCGCCGGTGCCGAGCGGGTGGGCGCAGCGCAAGGTAGCCGTCGTGGTGGGCCGACCATTCGTCGAGACCGTCGTCCCGCTCGACAACTCGACTCGAGGCGCCGGCGTGCCGCAGCCAGAGGAATGGACCGCCCGACACGGATTGGTCGACACCTGCGAGCTCGACGGTGTTGTGGGCACGCGTCGATCGGAAATAGTCACGCCACTCGGGTTCGCCGTGGTAGCAGTACGTTCCGGGGTCCGCGAGCACATCGACTCCGCCGTGGCGCACCTCGATTGCGAGCGCGTCGGCGTGCGCGTGAGCCGCGATCGACAGGAACCCGTGGGGGCCGCCATCACAGCGACACCAGATCTCGGGGCCGTCATCGCAATCGGTTCGCAGGATCGTCATGCCCGCATCGCGGAAGTGAGATGGGCGGCAGATGTGTCGATCGAGAGCGTCGCGGCGCGGTGCGCCGAGGGCCCCGATCACCGTGGCGGCGACGCTCGGCTCACTGTCCGGCCACCAGGGTTGGGGGCCGAACAGGACCGAGCCCACGGAGAGCACCGAGGACCAGCAGCTGACGCCGTCGCCATCGACGACCAGTGCGCGGCCCTCGTCGCCGTCGCCCTGGCGGGGTGGACGACCGGCCTCGTCGAGCATGGCGGCGGCGGCGTCGACCATCCGCACGATGCGCGACCACGTCGGCGCGCTCAACGGATGACCCGCAGCGTCCGCCTCCGCCGCGGAGATCAGGCAGAGCTCCGCGACGAATGCGTGATAGTCGGATGCGAGCTCGCGGTTGAGGCCGCTCGGGAACGTATTGCGTTCGACCTCCTGCTCGAGCAGCTGCGTTGCCACCGTGCGCCAACGCTCGCTCTCGGAGAACCAGGGAAACGCGCAACTCGCGACGAGTTGACCGGCCGCTTCCGCGATCACATGGTTGTTCGCGGACGAGCCCCGGCTCGGGAACGCCGCGAGGTACTGCTGATGCCAGTAGAGCTGCCATGCTGCCGACTCGCTCAGTTCGAACAGATCCGGCGCCCCCGTCCAACCGTCGAGGAGGCGTCGCACCCAGGTCCACGCGACGAGGCGGATGGCGATCTCGATGCCGCTGGTCCAGTGCACCCCCGACAGGAACGGGTTCTGCGCCCACCACGAGTTGAGGTGTCGAGCTGCGAGCTCCGCGTACGCATCGTTCTCGGTGAGAGCCCAGGCCGCGGCGAGGAGCGTGATGTGGTGGTGGCGTGACAGCTCCCATACCTGCTTGATGTTCCCCGTCTCGAGCTCGGAGCGGTGATCGACGAGGAACGCGCATCGATCGCGCGGCGCCTGCCGACCCGTGACGGGATCGTGGAACCAGTCGGGCTCGGCCAGATCGATCCGCCGTGTTCCGAGGACCGACCAGCAACCCGCCAGGAGCCGATCCGCACTCTCGAGCAGCGATTGCCGGGAAGCGGTCGGAGCCGCGTCGGCGAATCCGGGTGGGAGCAAGGTGGGGAACCGGCGCGCCCCGATTGTCGGTGCCGGCCCGATGTCCTCGCCCACGTGGACCTGGTTTCGCCTCCACACCATTCGCCGAAACTCGTCGCGCCCCCGCCACATGATTTCGCCCGGAGACATTCGCTTCACGCGTCTCCAGTACCACCCGAGTCGCGCTCCGCTCATGTCGGCTGCGGTTCGCCAGTCGCGAGACTCTGAGCGACCGCCAGGGTCGCCTTCGTCGTCGCGGCCAGTGATGCGAGAGGAATGGGCATCGGTCCGCCCGATCGAACCGCGTCGAGGAATTGTCGGACCTGCTGACGTTGCCCCTTGTCGACCGAACCCCGCGCGTACATGGTTCGGCGCCGACGACCCGCCCAGATCGAGGCACGCCGGAAGTTGTCGAGCCGTGCCGTCCGACCGGAGGCGGATATCTCGATCGTCTCCTTCGGGTAGCGAGCGTTGCCATTCGTGAGATAGGTCAGACCGGCGATCGATCCGTCGTCGAAGGAGATGGTGATCTGCAGATCGTCACCGTGCCCGGCGCGCATCGCGTGTACCTGCGTGGGCCGTGAACCGAGCCACCAGCTCAGCGTGTCGATGAAGTGTCCGCCTTCACCGACGAATCGTGAGCCCTCGCGCTCGTCGTCTGCGTACCAACTTCGAGTCTCGAGCGGCCCGGCGTTCACGAGGTAGCGAGCCGAGGCCGCGCCTCCGAGCGGGCCGAAACGGGTCGTCAACTCTGCGAGGAGCGGAGCGAAGCGGCGATTGAAGCCCACCATGACGCGGTCGTTTCCCGACGACGCGGCAACGTCGAGGACGCGTGTCAGCTCGTCGGTGTCGAGTGCGAGCGGCTTCTCGACGAATACCGACTTGCCGCATTCGAGCGCGCGGCACGTGAAATCGGCGTGCGAATCGTGACGCGTCACGATGAACACTGCGTCGATCGTCTCGTCGTCGAGTATGTCTGCGGGATCGGTCGAGGCGCGTGTGAAACCGAAGCGGCGTTGTGCGTTGAAGGCGCTCAGCGAGGTCCGCGTCGCGACGTGGACCAGCTCGACGCCGGTGGTGCCGTCGAGATGGGGCAGGAGCATCGACGTCGCGTAGTTCCCTGCCCCGATGAAGCCGATCCGGAGGGTGGAACCAACCGAGCGTCGCGGGGCGGGCCGGGGCGTGGACGCCGTCCGGTCGGTACAGATCGAGACCGTCGCGGGCGACGGCTCGGTCGCCGCCGCGTAGCGGAAGAGGTATCCCACTCCCTTGAGTGCGCCGCCGTCGAGGCGTTCGTAGACCTCAACGGCCTGCTCGACGGGAAACACCGCCGAGACCAAGGAGTCGACGTCGATCGCTCCTGTCCGAACGAGGTCGAGGAAGCACTCCAAGTTGCGACGCTCCGTCCATCGGACGTATCCAGCCGGGTAGTCGATGCCGTCGAGCTCGTACCGGTCGTCGTAGCGTCCCGGGCCATACGAGCGGGAGAAGCGAACATCGAGCTCCTTCTCGTAGTACTCGTTCCACGGCAAGTCGAGGCGGCACTTGCCGATGTCGACGACGCGTGCCCGATCGCGCGCCAGGCGGGCCGCGGCATGGACGGGCTCGCTCGAGGCCGAACCTGCTGCGAGAAACACGTGATCAACGCCGAGACCGCCGTTGGTATCGGAGATCCAACGGTCGATCCGATCGATGCCCGCGTCCTCCGGGTTCGCGCAGATCAGCGCGCCTGCCTGTTCGGCTCGGGCGCACCGATCACCCACCACGTCGAGTCCGACCACACGAACACCGGACGCGATCAAGAGTTGCACGACGAGCTGCCCGACCAGGCCGAGGCCCACGACGCATGCCGTATCCCCGAGCTGGACCTCGGCCCGCCGAACGCCGTGCATGGCGATCGCCCCCACCGTGGCGAACGCCGCCAGCCGTGCCGGGACACCCGGCGGAACCGCCGCGCAGAGGTTCGTCGGAACCCAATTGACCTCGGCGTGGAGCGCATACTCGTTGCCGGCACAGGCGACGAGCTGCCCCTTCGCGAACTCGTCGGCTCCGGGGCCGACCTCGATCACGACCCCGCACAGCGAGTAACCGAGCGGCGTGTACGAATCGAGACGACTGGTCACCTTCCGGTACGCGGCCACCGGTCCGAGCTGCGCCACCGAGTCGACCACCTTCCGCACCTGATCGGGGCGCGCGCGCGCCTTTCCCGCCAGCGAGAGCTGGGCTTCCCTGACCTTCATCATCTCGGTTCCTGTCGAGATGAGTGAGAAGAGCGACCCCACCAACACGCCACCGGGCCGACACGCGGGTGGCGGGACATCGAGCACGCTGAGGCCCCCCGACTGATAGTTCTGCGCTACCAGCTTCACGTCGTCACATCCATGACGGGATCACGCTCAGCCTCGCACGCCGAGCGCTCGGTTATGGCGGTACCACAGCTCCAGAGTGAGGAGATGCCAGATCTGCTTCGCCCGGTCCTCACGACCCGTTCGTTCCTCTTGGATCAGCCTCTGCACGCCGGAGCGTTCGACGTAGCCCGCGCCGACGAGATCTCCCGATACGACGAGGTCATCGACCATCTCGCGGAGATCACGCGAGATCCAGGCGCGTATCGGCGCACCGAACGACGCCTTGGGACGATGGATGATGTCGTCGGGCAACCAGGCGGACGCCGCCTCCTTGAGCGCCACCTTGCCGCGCCGGTTTCGCACTTTGTCCGCGCCCGGGATCGAGAATGCGGACCGGACGACTTCGACATCCACGAAGGGAACACGGACTTCGGTCGAGGCCGCCATGCTCGCGCGGTCGGTGTACGCAAGGTTGAGCCCCGGAAGGAACATCCGCGTGTCGGCAAGACACATCCGATTCACGTGGTCGGGAAGGGTCGTGTCGTCGTAGATCGCTTGGTGCTCGGCGACGACATCGCCGACGTACGGCAAGAGGTCCGGGCCGACCAACGACATCAGCTCTTGGGTGTCATAGAGCGTGTAGCTCCTCCGGAAGGCTGCTTCCTCGGGAAGGTCTGCGAACGTCAGGAACCGCTTCGCCCAGCGCGGCCCGCGCAACCCCTTTCCGCCGACCGCGACCGGAAGGTGCCCGACGACGGGTCGCACAACACGGTTGCGGACCGGCGCGGGAAGTCTCCGATACTGCGAAGCCGTGACGCACGCAAGGTGCTTGCGGTAGCCGCCGAACAGCTCGTCGGCGCCCATGCCGGAGAGGAGCACCTTGACGCCGGCATCGCGCGCCGCGCTGCAGATGAGCAGAGTGTTGATGGCCGCCGGATCACCGATGGGCTCGTCGAGGATGTCCACCATGGTGGGCAACAGCTCGACGATGTCGGGAGCGATCTCGATCTCGTGGAGGTCGATGTCGTACTGCGCCGCGACTCTGCGCGCGTAGACGGCGTCGTCGGGCATCGCCTCACGACGTTGGTCGTCGGAACGGAACGTGATCGTGTAGGCATCGACGCTCGACTCGCGGCGCCTCGCCAACACGGTCACGATGCTCGAGTCGAGGCCCCCGCTGAGGAAGCTCGACACCGGGACGTCACTCACGAGATGCGCGGCGACCGACTCCTCGATGACGGGACGAAGATCCACCGCCGGTCCCTGGGCCGCTTCGGCGGCGACGTCGGTGACGTTCCAGTAGCGACGAACCCGAGATTCCCGGTCGGGGCGGAACTCGGCCCACGATCCGGGTGGAAGCTTCCGCACGTCGCGGATGGCACACCGCTGGTCCGGGACCCAGTAGTACAGCAGCGATGCCACGAGGGCGCCGGGATCGACCGAGAGGTCCGGGCCGAGCGCCGCGACGAGCGCCTTGAGCTCGGACGCGAAGACCATGCCGCCGCTGCGCTCGAGAAAGTACAGCGGCTTGATCCCGAGCTGGTCCCGCGCCAGGACCATGTGCCCGGTTGCGTCATCGAGCAGGGCAAACGCGAACATGCCCCGGAAGCGATCGAGAGCTCGGTGACCCCAGCGCCGCCAGGCCTCGAGCACCACCTCGGTGTCGGATGCCGTCGTGAAGGACACCCCGCAACTCGCCAACTCGCGTTTGAGCTGGCGGTAGTTGTAGAGCTCGCCGTTGTAGACGAGGGTGAGGCCACCCTTGGAAAAGGGCTGGTTCGCGGCAGCGCTCAGGTCGATGATCGAGAGTCGGCGATGGGCCAGACAGGTGTCGGACGTGCCTTCGGAGCGGTGCAACCCGGCTGCGTCGGGACCTCGGTGCGCAAGGTGTTCGCTCATCAACTGAACGACGGCCGCACCGCCCGGCCACCGGTAGCTTCCGGCGATTCCGCACATGTCAGGCCGTCAGCTCGCGGCGACGGTCGAGCGGTTCGATCGTCGTGCTGGTCTGCTCATGGCCGAGCAGCGTGTCGTAGACGCGTACATAGGCTTCGGCCTGGTGGTTCCAGGCAAGCTCGTCCACGATCCGAGCTCGGCCGAACGCCCCCATCGTCTTGCGTCGCGGCTCGTCGTCGAGCAGCGCAACGATCGATTCGGCATAGCTGCCGACTTTGTTCGGCTGTGCGTAGACCGCCGCAGCCCGAGCCGACACTCGGGTCTCCCGTAGGTCGAACGCAACCACCGGCAGACCGAACGCCATGTACTCCATCGTCTTGTTCATCGTCGAGACGTCGTTGAGCGCATTCTTCGGGTCGGGAGAGAGGCCTATTTCAGCGGTGGAGAGGACGTCGGCAACGACATCGTCGGGTACTCGGCCGGTGAGCTGGACGTAGTCCTGCAGCGCGAGGTCGGCGCGGAGCCGCACCAGATCGTCGAAGCAATCGCCAGACCCCATCAACGTGAAACTGATGTCTTCCCGACCCCATGTGTGCACGATGACATCGGCGGCACGGATCACGATGTCGACACCATCCTGGGGACCCATCACACCGATGTACGCGACGAGGAACCGTCGTCCACGCTTGAGATCCGGCTTCGCGGCCCGCCGTCGCAGTTGGTCTGCGTTCGGGCCCGTCCGCACGATCGTGACCTCGGAAGCGTCCTTCCCGCCACGAGCGATGGCAATCTCACGGTACGAGGCGTTGGTGGCGATGACATGGTCGGCGGTGTGATGCGTGCAGCGCTCCAGCAGCCGGAGACCCCAGTACAGCGAACGCGAACCGCCCGGGAAGCGGGACTCGTACAGCTCCGGGCACAGGTCGTGATGGTCGAAGACGAAGCGGGTGCCACCGACCAACCGGAAGAAGATCCCGAGTGGCCAGAAGATGTCGGGCGGATTGCACGTCTGGAGCGCGTCGAAGCGCCGTGCGCGCCACCTACGGAGCACCAGACGCGCGGTCATCGCGAACGAATACGCGTATTCGCCGACGAACCCGGCCGCCCCGGAGGACCAGGTGCGAGCGGGATACTTGTAGAGGGCCACGCCGTCGATCACGTCGAACGACGGATCACCGGGTCCCTTCGGACAGACGACGGCAACGTCGTAACCGGCCGCAGCGAGGGCCCGACACTCGAGCCACACCCGGCGGTCGAACGGCACCGGCAAGTTCTGGACGATGATCAGAACGCTCCGCCTTGCCCGGGGTCTTCGGGCTCGGCGAGCGCGCCGTCGACGGCCGCTCGGCAGGCTCGAGAGTCCAGGGGTTGTGCGAGACAAGCTGCGACCTCTTGGTCCTCGTCGCGCCGGCTCGGTCAGTGCCCGGGGTAGCGCGTGCTCACTGTCAGGAGTCACCGCACGCTCGTCAGATACCTCGATCCGGGAGCCGGCGTCCCCGACGACCTCGGTCCCGGTCCTCGACCGGCGCCAGGGGATCGTGGCGACCACCGCCACCCAGGCGGATCCGAGCACGATGCTGACGACGACATCGCTCAGTACGTGGTCGAGGAGCAGGAGTCGTGCGCACGCGACCGCGACGGCGATCGAGCCGAGTCCCGTCGCCATCGCCAGTCGCGGGGCGCGGGGAAGCGCCGAACGAACGACGAGCACGACGAGCAATCCGAAGACGGTCACGGCGAGCAGCACGTGACCCGACGGGAAGCCCTTGGCCGGTCCGTACGCCTGGGGCCGAGTCACGAAGAGGCGCACCGCAACGGTGAGCAGGGCAGCGCCGAGGAACGCGCTGCAGCACTGCACGAGCGGTGCGACGGAACGTGATGCCCACGCGAAGCAGGCACCGGCAGCCAGAGCGACGATCGCCGTGACCGGGAGGCTGCCGCACCAGCTGATCGCGTTCAGCGAGGACTCATCGAGCGATGCGAAGTGTGAGGAGATGAAGTGCGTCGTCGGCGAATCGACATCACGGCTCGTCGCTGCACCCAGCGGGCCGGTGACGAGGACGCCGGTGACCACGCCGCCCGTGAGCAGCACCGCAAACAGAGCGGCCAGACGTCCGAGGAACCGCCGGGCGGGCATCAGAGCCCCACCCATTCTGTGTGGACCGCGAGTGCTCCCGGCCTGCTCGGCACGATGCGCAGGCGCACCGGAGCCTTGGGCACCTCAGGCGACTGGAACCCCCCGTGTGGCAACACGCGCACGCGCAGGGGCGGTTGGCCCGGGCGCTGCAAGAAGATCGCCTCCGGCCGGGTTGCGGTCAGCACCTGTCCGGCGAGCACGAAGCCATTGGGCGTGGCCGCGCACATCACGAGCACTCCGAGCCCCGGCCCCACGAACAGGAGGTGTCGGTTCGACAGGTCGACATCCTCGTCAGTCGTGTCCCCGCTCAGCAGCGAATCGAAGACCAAGAGGAGGAGTTCGTCGCCAGGAGCCCGCTCGTCGAACGCGCGGCGTGCGTCATCGAGCACCCAGCGGGGGGGTGCCTCGCGGTCGTTCAGGGGCCAGTCCCTCAGTTCGGGGGACACCACTGCACCCCGGCGTTCGCGACACCTGAAGGGTCGTGGACAACACGCGGCGCGGACCGCGTCGATCGGTTACGAAGGCTCTCTCCCTGCGATGCCCGCGCTCGTTGCATCGAACATCAAGAGGGTCCTTCCTCGAGAAAGATACCCGAACTCGTAGCGAGCCGGCGGAGGTGCTCGAGGCATCGCGCACGCGTCGGCCCGATACTGCCGATCGGCATCTCCAGCGCCTGCGCGAGATCCCGGTAGCTCAGGGCCTCTTCGCCGATCAGGAGCCGTAGGATCAGCTGACAGCGTACGGGCAGTCGGTTGAACACAGCCCACACCTGCCCATCACGTTCATCGGTCAGTAGCCGGGTGTCGGCTGATACATCGTCCACCGAGCCGACGCTGAAGACTGCCTCGTCGCTACTCGGGATCGTTCGCTTGGCCATGCGCAACACGCGGAGCGACTCGTTCCGCGCCGTTGTCGCCAACCAGGCGCCGACGCGGTCGGGCTGCTCGATGCGACCCAGGTGCTCGACCAGGCGGAGCCACGTGGTCTGCGAGACATCGGCAGCGTCGGCCGCACTGAGCCGATGGCTTCGCGCGACCGCCCAGACCATGCCGGCAAAGCGCTCGACGAGCTCGTTCCACGCGTCGACGTCACCGTTGGCGGCGGCCGTGACGAGCTCGGCAACCGGCCATACGTCAGGCACGCGCGACTGTAAGGATTCCCCGCCCATTCTCCGCCCCTCCACAAGAACCTGATTTCGGTCTCTGCCCCACCCGTTAGGTTGCTACATCCGACGACTTCTCCACAACTTCTCCACCGGTTTGTCCCCAGACCGGACCCCAGTTCCTGCCCGAGGAGCCAGAGTCGCTGTATCTCTCGGCGCCGCCCAGGCTCTGATGGACGTGCGGACTTCTGGGGTACCGAGGCCGCGCGCGTCCCACTCCCCGGAGGTCGGGTGCTCGCGAGAGGGGGTGATGCGATGACCGACGGCGCGGTCGACGCGCGGGGCGCTCTCCGCGCCATCGGGCGACGCTGGCGCGTCGTCGTCGCGCTGACGGCGCTCGGAGCGGTTGTCGGACTCGTCTACGCCCCTTCGCGCCCCAGCTGGCAGACGGCGCGATCGCTCGTGCTGCTCCCCCCGACAGCATCGGCTTCCAGCGGCCGGCCGGCGCGCGACGTCGACACCCAGGTGCTGATCGCCTCGAGCGCTCCCGTACTGGCCGGGGCCGCCCGCGCGATCAACACGCCGCTGAACTTCAAGGCGCAGGTGGACGTCTCCGCGTTGACCACCGATATTCTCGCCATTCGGGCGCGGGCGCATTCGTCAAAGGACGCCATTGCGCTCGCCAACGCCGTCGCGCACAGCTACGTGGACTACTCGACGGGAGCGCTCTCCGATGACGCCAGGGCCGCGGTCGGCGCGCTCCAGGACAAAGCGGCGCAGTTGCGAGCCAAATCCGATGATCTGGAAGCGCAGATCGCGGACCACACGGCGCGATTGGCGCCGGTCCAGCCCGGAACACCCGACGCCGTCAGCGAGAGCGCCGTCCTGGCGAGGTTGCAGGCTCGTCTGACCGACACCGCGCAACAAGTCGACGGGGTGAACGCTCGAATCGGTGACACCGAACTCGGGAGCGCACTTGCGAACAACGGCACTCGAGTGCTCGAGCGCGCCACCGCTGCTTCGGGCCCGTCCGCACTCCGGGTGATCCAACCCACCTTCCTCGCGGTGCTGTTCGGATTCCTGCTGGGTGTTGTGGTGGCGCTCTGGATCAACTCCCATGACCGACGCCTTCGGAGCCGCGACGACATCGCCCACGCGGTCGGCGCTCCGGTCGTCGCGTCGCTGACCGCAACCCCGATCAAATCTCGTGCGTGGTCGAAGTGGTTACGCGGCTACGAACCCAGCGTCCTCGACGAGTGGTTGAGTCGTCAGATGTTCCAGCGCCTCAACCGGCAAGACCGAGATGGGCCCAGAGAGATCACGCTGGTCACGCTGGCGGGCGATGCGAACGCGCTCGTGGTCACGGCCAAGGTGGCCGTCTGCAGTGCAAGCATCGGCGAGCGCACCATCCTCAGTGTGGCGACGCGGCACCCCAGCGCGACAAGCCTCAGGTCGATCTGCAACTCGTCCGAAGAGCACGCTCAGGCGATCCGACCGAATCTCTCGATGCACGACGGGCCAGTGTTTCTCGAGTCCACGACTCTCGACGCCGATGTCGTGATCGCCGTCGTCGTGGCGGAAGGTGTCATCGAGTTGCCGGGTTGGAGCGCGAACTCCGGTCTTCTCATCTGCGTGACCGCGGGTTTCGCGACCCGAGACGCCATCGTCGCGGTCACCTTGGCCGCAGCGAACGCCGGTCACCCGCCGAATGGCGCGATCGTCGTCAATCCCGACCCGCACGACGAATCGGGCGGACGGCTCGTTCAGGATCCCGTGACCGCGCCAACCGCGCCTCCGACGCGGATCACGGGAATCGCGGGGAGATCGGCGTGAACCGGTCGCGTTCCGCAGGCTTCCTTCTTGTCGACGAGCGCGGGACGGGGCGTGACACCCTGAGCGTCGAGCCCTGGACGCAGTCCGACGCGCAAGGGGGTGTCTCGCCCCAATTCGACGCCCTACGTCGGAGCGAGTCGACCTCGACCAGCGGATACGTCAACCTGCACTACATCCTGACTTCCCTCAAACGGCGGATCAGGTGGATCTGTGCGTTCGCGATCGCAGGGATGGTCGGCGCGGCCGTGTTCTCGCAGGCGTACCCCCCGCGCGCTTCGGCCAGCACGACGATTCTGCTCAAGCACGGGACAGGGGCAGATCCGACCCGGGCGATGGCCACCGATCTGAGTTTGCTCGAGACGGACACGGTCGTGAAGAAGCTCACCGAGTCGCTCCACCTCCACGAGTCCGCCGACAAGGTTCGATCGGAGTACCACGGAACCGCGCCGAGCGACGATGTGCTCAACATCACGGCGACCGGGTCGTCGGATTCGGACGCGGTCCGGCGCGCCAATGCCGTGGCGCACGCGTTCCTCGCATTCCGTCAGCACGTGTACCAGCGACAGTCAGAGGTGGTCGGCAAGGCGCTCGAAGGTCGCACGCGCGCGCTCCAGACCGAGCTCGACTCGGTGACGACGACGGTCAGTTCGCTCTCTCCGAGCGCGATCTCGAACCCGGGTCAGACCGCAGACCCACAGTTGGATCAACTGCTCCAGCGACGAGCGCAGCTCAGCACGGAGATCCTGTCGCTCCAGAACTCGATCCAGGCCAACGCGATCTCGAGCGCGTTGGTGGTCAACGGCAGTGGGGTCATCGATGCGGCGAGCCCGGCATCGGGGTCGAACGTCTTCGCGCTGCTCAGGAACATGGCGTCCGGACTGGCCGCCGGACTGCTCATCGGCATCGGCGCAGTCGTGCTCCTGTCCGTCACGTCCAATCGTGTCTGGCGCCGTGAGGATGTCGCCCGAGCGCTCCGTGCGCCGGTGGCGCGGAGCGTCGGAAGGATCCGAGTCCGGCGCTTCGGGAGAGCTTCCGCAATGCGGTCGAGGCTCCGGAACCCAGGCCTCGGAATGCGGACGATCGACGAACACTTGCTCGAAGCGCTGCCATCCGACGCGCCCGCCCTGGCGATCGTGTCCGTCGACAGCCTCGACGTCGGCGTGCTCGCTGCGTGCCTCCTCACGATCTCGCTCGACAAGCGAGGGTCCCGCGTGGCCCTTGTCGACCTCACGGGTACCGGGCTGCCGTTCGCCGTTCTCGGTGTCACCCGGGATGTTCGACCACGAGGCGCAACTAGAGCAACCGCGCCGGCGGTCACGATCCGGCCGCCGGTCTCGAACAGCAGGGAGACCGTGATCGCGCTCGCGAAGCTGGATCCTGCGGTTGGAGCGGATCATCTCCGGGAGTTCGCAGCACGATCCGTGGTCTTCGTGACCGCGGGACGTTCGACGGTGAACACCCTGTGCGCAACGTCTGACATGCTCGAGGCTGCCGGAATCGAGGTCCACTCCGTCGTGCTGGCGGACGCCAGTAGGTACGACGACAGCCTGGGCTTCTCGACCGGCCGGAGTGAAACCTTCTCGCGGCTCGCCGACGGCACGGACGTTCCGAGCCAAAACGTTGCGTCGTGAGCGCACTGCTCGCGCCCCGCGCATCGAGGTCCGATGTCGCGACCGACCGCCGGCATGATCGAACCGTCGGCGTCATCTGGGGGCTGTTGCTGTTCAATGGCCTGGCGTTCACAACCCTTCACCCGGTGTTCGTGTCGATCCCGCCGCCGGTCGGAAAAGGGTTGACCCAGGGTGCCCTCGCCCTCGCCTTCGTGCTCGCGCTCCTCGTGAATCGCGGTCACGTCGTGAAGCTCAACGTCTTCCTCGCGCTGACGACGCTTCTCGTCGGATTCTCGCTGATCTCCAGCATCCGGCTCGGTAACGGGCCCGGGACGATGGTGCGAGAGGTGCGCTTTGCTGTCTTCGTTGCCGTCCTGTGGCTGCTGACGCCCTGGTGGGGACGACGGGATCTCCTTCTCGCGCGCTGGCACCTCTGCTGCCTGCTCGCGGTCGAGGCAACCGTCGCGCTCGGCTTCCTCATCTCGCCGGGCGGCGCCTATTCCGATCAACGACTCCACGGGTACCTCTACCCGATTCCACCACCCCAAGTCGCTCATTACGCGGCGATCGCTGCCGGTATGGCAATCGTGCTGTGGCTCGCCCATCAGATACGGGGAAGTCTGGCGGCCGTCGTCGCGGGGGGCAGCGTGTTCCTCATCGTCCTGTCGCACACCCGCACCGCGACGCTCGGACTCGTCGTCGGCGTGGCCGTCGCCACAGTCAGTCTCTTCCTGGTGCTGCGACGGGCGCGACGAACGTTCGTCATCGCTCTTGTTGTGATCGGCCTCGCGGCGATCCCCTTCGCTCCCGCGATCGAGAGCTGGTTCACGAGAGGTCAGACATCCGAGGAGATCGCACAGTTGACCGGCCGGACGAAGGTGTGGAACCGGGTGATCGAAGCGCCGCGCTCAGAGCTCGATCGATGGTTCGGTGCCGGCTTGTCGAACAAGGCGTTCGACGGACTTCCCATCGACAACAGTTGGCTCGCCGTCTACATGGATCAAGGTCTGATCGGCGACGCACTCGTTGCCGGCCCCCTGTTGTTCCTGCTGCTCCTCGCTGCGTTCCGTCCTCGCGGCGGTGCCACCGCGCTCGCGCTGTTCATCATCGTGTATTGCATGATCGCCTCGTACACCGAATCTGGGCTCGGTGACGTGTCGCCCTACTTGCTCGACCTGACGGTCGCGGCGTCCCTCTTGACGCTCGAGAAAGCGCCGGCGCCTGCTCAGGCTCCGGCCAACTTGTTGCCGGCTCGTGCGACCGGTGGTCAATGAACGACGGGCTGGAGATGGGCGTTGAATCTCCTTCCCTCTGCGCGGGTGGTCAGCCCCAGATGTCGCGGACAACGTTGAGCACCACGCGTGAGCCGAGCCGGTCGAGCTTGACGGGCAGCTCGCGCATCTCCGACAAGCTCTCGCGCACCGCACCCTGCCGCTCGATCGGGCACAAGACGAGCAGGAAGCCTCCGCCGCCCGCACCGGTGACCTTGGCGCCGGAGGCGCCTCCTTCGAGCGCGCGCGCGACCGCCGCGTCGATGTGGTCGTTCGAAACGCCCGATGCCAATTTCCGCTTGGCTGCCCAGCCCTCCCGGAGTGCGGTCCCCACGACTTCCATGTTCCCGCTCCGCAACCCCTCCGCGGCGATGCCGGCAAAATCGCGCATGCGGTCGAGATGTGGGCGCGTGGTCGAGATGTTGTCGCGCTGTTCGCGGAGGATCGACTCGGCGCTCCTCGTGACGCCGGTGTAGAAGAGCATGAGCTGCTGCTGGAACGCCCGTCGAGCGGCCGCGCAGAGCCCGAGCTCCTGCGGGACCACCTGATCACCGGGGCCGAAGCGGATGTCCTGGATCCCGCCGAGCGCGGCGATGTACTGGTCCTGCTTGCCGATCGGCTTGCCGCAGCGTTCGATCTCGATGGTGCATGCCCGCTCTGCGAGCTCCTCAGCGCACACCGCGCGGCCCTGGTAGGCGAACAACGCGTGCAACAACCCGACGGTTACTGCAGAAGAGGACCCGAGACCCGAGCCCGCAGAGGGGATGTCTGCCAACGTGGTGATCTCGACGCCACTGGTCACGCCGGTCATCTGCATGGCCTCTCTGACGAGCTCGTGCTCGAGGTCTGCGACGCACGACACGATCTCCTTCTTCGAGTAGTTGACGTAGATGTCGTCGTCGAAGCGCTGCTTCACGATGACATAGACGTACTTGTCGAGCGCGCAGTTGAGGACCCTGCCGCCGTGCTCGCGGTAGTAGTCGGGCAGGTCAGTGCCACCGCCGAGCAACCCGATGCGCAGAGGTGTCTGGGTGATGATCATCGTCGCGTCCTCCGGACGACTCCCAGTGATCGCATGCGTTCGTTGGCCCGAGCGAGCACGCCGTCGAGATCGGGCACCGTCTCGAGCCACTCGGCGTACGCCGCGACCGATTCGGCCGGTGTGTGCCGCGGTGCCCAGCCCAGTGTGGCAAGGGCGGCGATGTCCGAGAGTATGTGGCGTGTGTCACCGAATCGGTACTCGCCGGTTACGACCCCCGGGTGGTCGGACCCGTACTGGTGCATGACGATGTCGGAGAACTCGCGAGTCGTGACCGGCTTGCCCCCGCCGACGTTGAAGACCCGCCCAACAGCCTGCTCATTCTCCAGCACGAGAATGTTCGCGTCGACGACGTCGTCGATGTTGACGTAGTCGCGGATCGACGCTCCATCTTCGTAGAGTGTCGGTGTTGCCCCCTGCCGGTAGCTCAGACAGAAGATGCGGCACGCACCCGAATACGCGTTGTACACCGACTGGCGCGGGCCCTGCACGATGCTGTACCGCAGCGCGACAGTCGGGATGTCGTACCTGCGCCCGACGTTGACGGCGATCATCTCCTGGCCGAGCTTCGAGATTCCGTACGGGTTCTGTGGATTGGAGATCCACTCGGGAGTGGCCAGCACTTCCAGCGGCCCGCCGCACGCGCGGCACGGGATGTCCCACTGACCGGCGGCAATTGCAGCCTCGGAGCGCATCCCTGGAAGCTGCTCGCCGTCGAGTCGGCATTGGTAGAGCCCTTCACCCATGGCGGCTTGCGACGACGCGACGACGACGCGGGCGAGGTCGAGGCGTTCGCCGACGATGATCTCATAGAGCAGTGCTGTCGAGACGACGTTCACGTCGGAGAAGCGCGAGAAGTCGGTGAGATAGTCCTGGTACGCGGCGAAGTGGTACACGGCGTCCACGCGACGCAGCAGGTGCCTGACGAGGTCGCGGTTGCGGACGTCGCCCTCGACGAAGTCGATCTCGCGGTTGAGGTACGGCGGATGCCCGCATCGGTGAACCGGCGCGGTCAGCGCGTCGAGGACGACGACGTCGTGCCCGAGCGCGAGGAGCCGGTCGCTCGTGTGCGAGCCGATGAAGCCGGCGCCCCCGGTGACCAGGATCTTCATCGGGCTGCGTGACGTCGGCGTTCGGCGACCTGGCGGTAGACGTCGAGGGTGGACGCCGCCGTCGCTCCCCACGTGAACTGGGCCGCCCGCCGGAGTCCCTGGTCGCGCAAGCGCTCCGTCCCGGCGATCGCATCGACCATTGCCTGGGCGATCGACGCCGGATCACTCGGGTCGGACAGGAGCGCGGCTCCGCCGGCGATCTCGGGCATGGCGCTCGTATTCGAGGTCACGACCGGGCAGCCGCACGCCATCGCCTCGAGGATGGGGAGGCCGAAGGTCTCGTTGAACGACGGATACACCAAGACGTCTGCAGCCTGGTAGAAGCGGGCAGTCACCTCGAGCGGGACACCGCCGACGAAGACGACATCTCCCGAGACGCCGAGTTCGGCGGCGAGAGCGCGCAGCCGTGCGACGTAGCGCTCGTCGCGTCCAGGGCCAACGATGGCCAACTGACGATCTCCCAGCCTCGTTCGTGCCAGCGCCCAAGCCCGCAGCAGCCCATCGCAGTTCTTGTAGGGCCAGAGCGACGACACGAAGAGCGCGAAGGGCTTCGTGACGCCGTACGACGCCACGCGAGCGCGAGCCGCCGCCACATCGCCCGGTTTGAAGAGATCGTGGTCGACGGCCTCGTAGATCAGCTCGAGTTTCCGAGGATCGACCCGCAGGTACTCCTCGATCTCGGATCTCAAGCTCTCGGAGTTGATGATGATCGCGTCCGCGACCCGCGCCGAGCGCGGATAGCTCATCCGACGGTACGTGCGAGCCAACGGCGCTATCGAATCAGGTGCTGTGAAGGCGTGCATGGTCTTCATGTGGATGACGAGGGACCAGAACGGATTCACGAGTGGCGCCATCAATGTGTTGAAGACGTCGATGCGGCTGAGCGGCAACCGTACGGGCGAGTAGAGGTGCTCGCTGAGCGTGCGCAGCGTGCGCCGTTCGTTCGACCACGGGTACGTGATCGAGAGGACGTTCGGCCCGTAGCCCTCGTATCCGTGGCGTGACTTCGGACTCACGAGCAGATACAGCTGCTCTCGTGGCTGGAGGCGCTGCGCCATCTCGGGGATCACGCGGGTCCAGAACCAGTGAGCGCCCGAGGGGTGGTCGGGATCGTCGGTCAACAGGTTGATCGCAACTCGCAACTCGCGCGGTTCGCCCTGCGAGCGGACCGTCGGAGCGCATTGCTCCCTCTCCGGGGCGCGCTGAGCGGTGACCATGTCAGAAGGTGCTCGACGAGATCGCGTCCGCCGTCATGCGTGACTGCCGGATGTATTGGGCCAGGGCGTGCATGACGGCTTCGTGGACGTCCTCGACAATGCCGTAGTTCGTCCCGTCGACGTGAACGGCGACGTCGGCGATCGCCCTGGCGTCACCTCCGTCGAAGCCGGTCAGCGCAATCGTGCGCAGGTCGTTGTCGCGGGCCCAAGCGAGGGCACGGACGATGTTGCGAGAGCGCCCCGATGACGAGATGCCGATGAGGACGTCGCCCGGTCGCGACTGCGACTTCAGCTGGTATGCGAAGACTTCGTCGTACGCGATGTCGTTGGCGATCGCCGTGAGCAGTTCGATGTTGCTGCTGAGGCTCACGACGCGCGGAGACACGTCAGTCTCCGTGCGGATGCCCTTCACGTGATCGCATTGCAGATGGTTCGCGATCGCGGCCGAGCCACCATTGCCGCACGAGAAGACGTTCGTACCGCGCGTATAGGCTTTGAGCAGGATCGTTGCCGCACGGTCCAGCGCGTCTGGTTCGATCGAGCTCGCGGCGCGCACGAACTCCTCGCTGTACTCGCTGAAGTACGACGACGCGCTGTTGTACGGGGCCGTCGGGAACTTCGTCGGGGTGACGAGAGCCAGCGGCGCGAAGGCCCTCATCGCGCAATCCGCTCGAGTATGAACGAACTCGCGGCTGCGAGGCTCGGAAATGACCAGACGCCAGGACGCTCGTCGTCGACGGCCCCGAGATGGATCGCTGACGCGCCCACCGCCGCGGCGAGGCCGACGTCCTCGGGACGGTCGCCGACGACCCACGACGATGCCAGGTCCAGATTCAACGCCGCGGCGGCCGCCTTGGCCATGCCCGGTCGCGGCTTGCGGTCCTCGCTCGTACGAGCGAAGGCCTCGACGATCCCTGCGGGGTGGTAGGGGCAGTAGAGGAACATGTCGACGTGCGCTCCGTGCTCTGCCAGACGCTCGGTGATGTGCTGGTGCACGCGAGCGACATCGTCGGTTTCGAACAGCCCTCGGGCGATGCCGGACTGGTTCGTCACCACCGCCACGGGGATCCTTGCCTGGTTGAACGCGGCAATCGCCTCGGGCGCGCCGTCGATCAATTCGACGCGGTCGACGGAACCGACGTAACCGTGGTCGACGATCAATGTCCCGTCGCGGTCGAGGAGGATCCCCGGTCGGGGAGCGACCGCCTCCTCTCCGCCGGCCGCGTCTGTCCGGTCGACGGTCGCGACGGAGTTCGCCGCCGTAGTGGCCACACCGGTCAGAGCGCGGTGGGCCGCCCCAGATACACGCACCGGCGGCCTTTCAGCGGAGATGATGGCCTGGCAGCTCGAATCCTCGGGGGAGAGTCTGCATTTTTCGGCCCCGGAGCCCCGATCGAGCATGTTGGCCCCGAGCAGCAGAGCGCGGTCATGCGCGGTCCTGGTACCCGCGGCGCAGAAACCTGGGCGTCACACTCTTCACCAAGAGGCGAGCGGCCGTCCGTGGGTTTGGGTTGTACGCCTTCCAAAGCTGTTGTTGATGAGCATCTCGACCGTCACGATCGCTGATCTGCTCGAGCCATCACGTGTCGACAACCTGGCGAAGCTTGTTGGGTATGGCCAGGATGACGTCGTCGAGGATCGTGATGTACCGAGAGTCATCGGATCGCAACAGCTCCACGATGTCGACAAGCGACGGCCAGTCAGCCGCTCGATGTTGAGGGAGGGGTCCGAGGAAACCCCGCGCGTCGTCGATCAGCACGCACGACGACGCGAGATGACGGAAGTCTCGGATGGCTGACCAACTCGGCGATCAGCGGACACTGCGTGGCATCGCCGACGGGGTCGAAGACCCTCGAGGAGAGGTTGTCGATCATCCCGCCATGGGCGTCGAGCCAGAAGATGACCGGCTCGTCCACCGAAAGGACCACCTCTCTCAACACATCCTCTGATGACCCCCTGAGAAATGTGACTCCCGGTCGGCTTCCGTGACGTTCGACAGCTCGGGTGTGCAGTCTCTCGTCCAGCTCGATGCTCCAGACGCGCGACACGGCCGCGCGCAAGATGAGCGTTCCTTCGGCCTTGTAGGTACCGGTTTCGATCGCGGCGTCGATGCCGCCGGCGACCGCGAGAGCGTGGACGAGATCAGGGGGGCAACTGAAACGAACGTCGCCCACAGTGAGCACCTAACCCCGCGACAACAAGCCGGTTGCCACCGCCAGCGACGGCGCAGACCGGTCCCGCTCGGACAGGGCGGCCACTGGGAGCGGCCACGGTATGGCGAGCTCAGGATCGTCGAACGCGATCGCGACCTCGTCGTTGGGGTCGTGCGGACGGTCGATGCGGTACGAGACGTCGGCAGGGTCGGTGAGAGCCTGGAACCCGTGGGCGCAGCCGGCGGGCACGTAGAGCGACGTCTGCTCGGACCCCCGCAACTCGAAGCTCCGCCAGTTGCGGTAGGTCGGCGAGGCCGGCCGCAGGTCCACCACGACGTCGAAGACCGCGCCGTAGGAGCATCGAACGAGCTTGGACTCCCCCTCCCCGCGCCGCACGTGCAGGCCTCGCACCACGCCGCGGCTCGACCGGGAGATGCTGTCCTCGGCGAACGTCGACGGGTCGATCCCCGATCTCCGCATGACCTCGGTGTCGAAGGTGCGGCAGAAGAAGCCGCGCTCGTCGGCGTGGGGCGCGGGCTCGAAAAGGTGCGCCCCGGCGATGCCCGCGACTTGGACCACCTCCATGAGACCTCCTCCCTACGCAGCGGGCGGGCGCATGCCGACGCCCCTGCACGGGTCGTGCTCGGAAAAGAGCACTGAGGACAACATGGAGAACTGCTCGCCGACCAGCGCCCCGTTGGTGTCGCTGCGCTCGGCGAGGGCGCGGCGCAGCTCGGGAGACCGGCGCTCCAGCTCTCCGAATCGCGCGATGAGCTCGTCGCTGTGCAGCGCGCGGGCGGACAGCGCGAACTCCGACATGCCCATGTCGGCCATCAGCGCTTCGTGCTTGCTGCCGTAGCCGATCGAGATGGTCGGCTTGGAGAGCTTGAGGGCGCAGACGACGTTGTGGTATCTCGTGGCGACGACGCTGCCGACGGACGCCATCTTCGCGATCAGCTCCCGCAGCGAGGAGCACCGCTCGGCGACGACCTGCCCCGGCTGCAGGTCCGGCCGGTGTGCTCGAACGTCGGCCAGGATCTCCTCCACGGTGCTGCCGTCCGCATCGTCACCCCAGAACAGTCGGACCCGGCGATCGCCATCGACCAACCACCGGATGAAACGCTTCATCTCGCCGAGGTACCGGGCGTGGATCCGGTCGGCTTCGCGGCGGTCGTCGTTCCCGCCGTGGTACGCCATCACGCCCACCCCGACGGTCCTCGGGTCGCCGGGCTCGCCGGTGGGCGTGTCGAGACCGAAGACCAGGTCGGGATAGATACGGCCGTCGGCGGGATCGATCCCCGACGCCCGCATCGCGTCCCACGAAGGGACGTCGCGATAGGAACGGTAGAAGGCCAGCCGGGCGGCGGAGTTGAGCAACCAACGAGTCGCCCGCTGGTTGACGGTCGTCGCACCGACGCTCACCAGCGCGATCTTCGTACCGAAGAGCCTTCCGGACGTGCAGAGGAGGAAGAGGGCGTAGGGCATGTGCCAGGGGCGCAGCGGGAGGGACGACTCCAGGAGGCCCGTGCCCGGCACGATCACGACATCGTGCCGGCGTACCCACGAGGCCGTCCGGAACGCGTCGACGCCCTTGCCGAGCACCTTGAGGACGATCGCCGGCACACCGGAACTCTGCTCCTCGTACCTGCTGTACCAGAGCAGCGGGATGGCCTCGACACCGTACTGGCGGCGTAGCCGATCCGGACTCTTGCACATGGCGTCCACGACCGCGCCGGTATGGCTGGCCTGGAGGTACGTGAGGACGACCTCGACGGAGGCGTCATTGCCGAGGTTGCCCGATCCGATGTGCCCGAACAGCCCGACCCGCGGAGCGGAACCGGCGGGCGGCGTCCGCTTGGCGACGCCCGCCTCGGCCTGCCGGGCGCGCCAGTCGCCGGTCCGTCTGAACAGCCACGTGGTCAGGTGCCGGTAGCACGCACGACGGTCGGCAGGCGAGAGCGGCGCCCGGTGAATGGCGGCGACATAAGCCCCGACGTACTCGCCGTAGAGGCGGGCGGCGGGGTTCCGGAGCCGGCTCGCCCGTCGCGGGTCCATGTTGGCGCACCGAGAACGCACGGTCGGGCGCGCCCGCCCCGCGGGCTCGTCGTGGTCGCGCCGGAAGTACAGCCAATCGGGGACCTGGTAGAAGGGACCATGCAGGCTCAGCTCGGTGACGACGGTCCGGTCGGCGTGGTGGTGGCTCCCGTGCGGCATGACTCGGCGGAGAACGCGCGTCCAGACCACGCCGTAGATGTCGTCGCAGGTCCAGCTGTCGCACAGCATGCTCTCGAAGCGCTCCGGGGCCCGCAGCGACGACGTGGCGAGCGGGTATTCGAGGGCATGGGTGACATTGCCGGCCCGGTCGATCTTGGCCGTCCACGAGTGCGCGAGCACGACGCGGGGGTCGGCGTCGAGCGCCGCCACGCAGCGCTCGAGCAGGTCAGGGCCGTAGACGTCGTCGCCGGACGCCCACTTGAACAGCTCTCCCCGGGCACGCTCGAGGACGAAGTTGTGGTTCGCGGCGAGGCCGATGTTGCGTGCCTGGCGGAAGTAACGGACCCGCGGGTCCTGTCGCTCGTAGCGGCGGCAGATCTCGGCGGTTCGATCGGTCGAGGCGTTGTCGGAGATGATCAGCTCGAAGTCGCCATAGCTCTGCTCGAGGAGGGTGTCGAGCGACTTCGACACGGTGAGCTCGGCGTTGCAGACGGGAAGTCCGATGCTCAGGCGCGGTGGCGTGCCCATGTCCTCGCCTCCCACCACTCGGGCGCCTGCACACGCAGTAGCTCGTCGACCAGCCCGGCCGAGCGCAGCTCCTCGATTCGCCGGAGCCGCACGAACCGCGACGAGACAACGTCGTCGTGGGTGAGGCGGAACCGCGTGTAGGCGTCGATCAGCTCGTCGACCCCGAGCCGCACGTTCCAACGAAGGACAAGCCCCGGAAAGGTGTCGGCGAGCCTCGAGAAGTCGACGCAGTAGCTGCGCCGGTCCGGGCCGGCGCCGTCGGCGAGCGACACCTTCGATCCCGGCACGGCCTCGCCGACCAGGTCCGCGATGTCGCGCACTTGCACGTTGTCCTGCGGCCGGCCGACGTTGAACGCCTCGTCGTGGACCAATTGCCGCGGAGAATCCAGGGCGGCCGCGAACGTGCGGCAGATGTCTTCCACGTGCACGAGCGGACGCCATGGCGAACCGTCGCTCTCCAGGCGCACCGCTCCGGTCGTCATGGCCACGGCCGCCAGGTTGTTCACGACGATGTCGAGACGCAGCCGAGGCGAGGTGCCATAGGCGGTCGCGTTGCGTAGGTACGTCGGGCTGAAGGTGTCGTCGGCCAGCCGCGACAGGCCCCGCTCGGCCACGACCTTGGACGTGCCGTACGGGGTGACGGGGTGCAACTCGGCATCCTCGGCCACCGCACGAGAGCCGGCCGCGCCGTAGAGGCTGCACGACGACGCGAAGAGGAAGCGTTCGACACCGGCATGCTTCGCCGCGCGGGCCAGGTTCAACGTGCCGTCCACGTTCACCGAGTAGGTGGTCGCGGGGTTGACGTCGCCGAGCGGGTCATTGGACAACGCCGCGAGGCAGATCACGGCGTCGTAGCCGGCCAGGTGGCACGCGCGCGCGTCCCGGAGGTCGAGCGGGATGCGCCGGTCGAGGTCGTCCGGGACCGGACCGAAATCGCAACCGTCGTAGAGACCGATGTCGAGGCCCGTTACCTCGTGCCCGTTCGCCCGCAGGAAGGGAACCATGACGGCGCCGATGTAGCCGCGGTCACCTGCAACAAGGACCTTCATCGCCATCCCATCGGTCTCGCTCCCGCCCGCCTCCCGCCTCTTGAACAAGAGGGCGGTGAAGGGACCTTGATACTGCGGAGGATCTCTCCGCGTTAGGGAGTCAGGCGCCGAGCGCCTCGATGTCCACCCACTTGCCGCCGCACGCCTCGACGCCCGGAAGGGCCGCCCGTACCTCTGCGAGCAGCTCGGGCAGGAAGAGGAGTACCGACTCGGGCCGGGCGGCGGCGAGGCGCGAGGGTTCGACGATGGGAATGTCGGTGCCGGGCATCCGGCAGCCCTGCTTGGCGGGCGAGGCATCGGCAACCGCGGGCAGGAGTTCCCTGTCGACCCCCGCGCTGACCAGCAGGGCGGTGGCACGTGAGGCTGCGCCGTAACCGATGACGGACCTCCCGGCGCGCCGCTCCGTCACCAGCCAATCGTGCAGTGTGCGGGCACTGGCGTGCGCCCGGTCCTTCAGACCGTTGAGCACGGTTGGATCGCGTACTCCGGCACGGGCCTCCGCGGTAAGGACGGACTGCACCGAGGCATGAGGCTCGCACCGTGCGTCGGCATTCCGGCCTGCCGCCATCAACACCGTGCCCCCGTACAGTTCGAACTGCCACACCCGGCGCGGGGACCACCCTTCGGCGGCCAGCATGCTCGTCAACGCGGTCGTCGAGTAGTAGGCGTAGTGGCCGTGCCGAAGCGCGTTCCACTGTCCGAGGCGGACAATCGCCTGAAGCGAGTGATATTGCAGCAGCAGGTGGCCACCCGGCGTGACCCGCGAGACTCGCTCCGCGAGAGCCGCCGACTGGTCCGCGCCATGCATCATCCCGAAGCAGTCGAGGACGAGGTCGGCCGGTTGACCAGCCCCTACCGGAACCAGGCCGCGATCTTCCAGCAGTTCTCGCCACGAGCCGCCGTGCGGGCTGCCGTACTCCGCGACACTCGCTCCCTTCGACAGGAGCCCGTCGGAGGCCAAACGCTCGATGGCGTCTCTCGCCTGGGCGACGAGGGCCGCCGGCTCGACCCCCCTCGGTTCCTCGGGCACGGTGGGGTCCCCGACCAGCTGGGCGAGGCCACACGCGGAGCACAGCCACATCTGCAGGGGGTACGCCGGGTCCGGCTGCGGGTCGCCGGCCCGCGGGAAGTGGTCGCACGGGGGCTGGTCCCCCAGATCCAGCACCAGATCTCCGGATCGTCCGCCACACGCCCGGCACGCGACTTCACGCACTCCTCCCGTCCTCTCGAGTCCTCGATCGGCGCGGCCCATCGACTGCAACGTCTCGAGCGATGCACGAGCCAGGGGACCGATCCTGCCGCCGGACGCCCCCCTGGCCTCGAGGAGCTGCAGGGCGTTGGTCACGTCCTTGTGCAACATCCGATGGGTGTTCTGCACGTGCTCGGGGCTCTCGAGACCGGTTCCCAACCGTCCCCCCACAAAACCTCGGTAGGGGAAGTCGGTGAAGAACTCTGTGAGTACCTCCGACTCGATCCCGCACTCGCTCCCGACCAGCATGGCGTCGTGCACGATCTCGACGTTGGCCGCGTAGAGGAGATTGAAGAGCAGCTTCACCTGCTGTCCGGACCCGAGCGCGCCGCAGTGCCGGATCAACCCCCCGTAGGCTTCGAGCAGCGGCCGGCAACGTTGGAGGAGCGCCTCGTCGCCTCCCACGGGGATCGGCAGCGTGCCGGCGGCGGCGCTCGTCGGTCCCCCGCAGAGCGGCGCGTCCAGCACGCCGACCTTGTATCGGTCGGCGAGCGCGGCGACACGCCTGCATCCCTCCGGTCGCATCGTGCTGTGCAGGATGAGCACGCTGCCTTCGCTCATCCCGTGAAGCAGCCCACCCTTGCAGACCTCGAGCACGTCAGGCTCGTCGGTTACGCACAGGCACACGACGTCCGACGCAGCACCGAGCTCCACCAGGTTGGTGGCGACCCGCGCCCGCGTACCGCCGAAGGGTTCCAGTGATGACGGGCGTCGTGCCCACACCGTGAAGGGGAAGCCGGCTGCCAAGACACGCAAGGCCATCGGTGTACCCAGACGCCCGACGCCGACGAAACCGACGCGCATGCCGGCGCCGTCAGCCGACTTCGGTCGTCTCTGGTCCACCGGGCAGCACGATCGACTTGGCGCAGCCGAATGCCTCGGCGTAGCGCGCGCGGCATTCCATGCCGCGCAGCCGGGCCAGTCCCAGGAACACTTCGTCGTCCCACCAGTCGTGGGCCTGCTGGGACGGGAAGCACTTGTGCAGCAGTTCCACCTTGCGCTGCACCGCGTCGGGCGTCAGCGGCACGTAGGTCGCCGCGCGGCCCAGGTCACCGTCCCACTTGGGGATCTCGTAGGCCAGGTAGAGCTCGTCGCGGAAGACCGTGGGGACGATCTCACCGATGGTCCGGTGGTCCTGGTGGAGGTCGGTGCCGGACGGGGCGAGGATGAGATCGGGTGACCACGACCGAGCCACCTCCTCGAGGACGCTCTTCACCCGGTCCCAGACCGATGGGAGCCGGCCCTCGGGCAGGTCGTGCAGGTCGATCGTCAGCGGGGCGGACGGGAGAAAGGCCTCGGCGGCCTCGCGCGCCTCGGCATGGCGCTCCGGCGTTCCGGTGAGGACGACGTAGTGGGCCTCCAGATCGGGCACGCTCTGGTCCAGGCTGAGCAGCAAGCCGCCGGCACCGATCTCGATGTCGTCGGCGTGGGCGCCGATGGCCAGCACGCGCAGGGACCTGCCCGCGGGCGTCCCGAGACGGAGTGGTAGCACGGTCGATCAGCTCGGCACAGCGTCGGCCAACGGCCGGTGGCCGTTCGAGGCGCTCGGGGGTGGACTGCCGTACACCGGTCCGGTCCTCCCGGATCGCTCAGGGTCCCAGATCATCCAGGGGCTCTCGGCGCGGTCGTACATCTCCTCGAGCTGCGCGCGCTCCTTCACGGTGTCGGCGGGCGACCAGTATCCCTTGTAGGGGTAGGCGAGCACGCGTCCCTTGCCGACCAGCCGCGCCAGAGCCTCCTCGACGAGGTCCTCGTCTTCGGTCAGCTCGTCGAAGATCGCCGCCCGGAACAGGAAGTAGCCACCGTTCTCCCAGTAGCGCAGGTCGCGCATGGGGGTGATGCTGGTGACCAGGCCCTCGTCGTCGATGTCCACGGCGTGGTGCGATGACTGGGGAGGCACCGCCAGCAGTCCGGCGACCGCGCTGCTCGCCCGGAAGCGCTCGATCATGTCGGGAAGCGGCGCATCGGTGAGGACGTCGGCGTAGTTCGCGAGGAACATGGGTTCGTCCGCGACAAACCGCTGGACCCGGCGCAGCCGTTCGCCGATCGGCGAGCTGAGGCCGGTGTCGACGAAGGTGATGCGCCAGTCGGCGATGTCGGTCTTGAACAGGGTCACCTCGCGCGCGCCCTTCTCCAGGACGAAATCGTTGGACTTGGTCTCGTCGTACTGGAGGAAGAAGTCCTTGACCGCCGACGCGCCGTAGCCCAGGCAGAGCACGAAGTCGGTGTGCCCGAAGTAGGCGTAGTAGCGCATGACGTGCCAGAGGAGCGGGCGCTCCCCGACGAGCGCCATCGGCTTGGGCGCGCTGGTGACACCGTCGCGCATTCGCATCCCGAGGCCTCCACAGAACAGCACGACCTTCACGATGAACACCTCATTCAGATGATCTCCAGTTCGGGGATCGGGACGACGAGCCGACAGCCCCAGGACCGGACGTAGTCGAGCTGCCGGCTGATCTCGTCGCGGAGGTTCCAGGGCAGGACGAGGATGTAGTCGGGCTTGGTCTCGGCGAGGTGATCGGGGGAGTAGACGGGGATGTGGGTTCCGGGCAGGAACTTCCCCTGCTTCGTGGGGCTGCGATCAACGGTGTAAGCGAGCAGGTCCGACCGGATGCCGCAGTGGTTGAGCAGCGTGTTCCCCTTGCCCGGAGCGCCGTAGCCCGCGACCGACCAGCCCGTGGCGGCCGCCCCCAGCAAGAACCCGACCAGGTCACTCTTGATCTTCCTCACCTGCGCGGCAAAGCCGGCGTGCCCCTCCAGGGTGGACAGCCCCGCGCGGTCCTCGTCCTCGAGGACCTCCTTCACCCGAACGCCCGGCTCACCGGCGCTCTCCTCCGGACGGGCGTGGACCCGCAGCGAGCCGCCGTGGGTGTCGAGCTGCTCCACGTCCACGACCCGCAGGCCTGCCGTGCGCAGCGCGCACGACGACGTCCGCATGGTCAGGTACGAGTAGTGCTCGTGGTAGATCGTGTCGTACTGGGACCCCGCGATGAGGCGGAGGAGGTGCGGGAACTCGAGGGTGACCAGGCCGGTGTCCTTGACCAGGGCTCGCAGCCCGGCGGCAAAACCACGAATGTCGGGTACGTGTGCGAAGACGTTGTTGGCGACCACGAGATCGGCGCGGCCGTGCTCGCGTGCGATCTCATGACCGGTCCGGGAGCCGAGGAACTCGACGATGGTCCGCACGCCGCGGGCACGCGCCGCCTCTGCGACGTTGGCCGCCGGCTCGACGCCGAGGACCGGGATCCCGGAGGCCACGAAGTGCTGCAGGAGGTAACCGTCGTTGCTGGCCACCTCCGTCACCAGGCTGCCGGAGGCCAGACCGAGCTGCTCGATCATCGCCTCCGCGTAGCGCTCGGCGTGCACCACCCAGGAATCGGCATACGACGAGAAGTAGGCGTAGTCCGAGAAGATTTCCTCTCCGGGCACGTAGCCGGGGAGCTGCACCAGTAGGCAGGACGGACACTGGCGAACGTGGAGCGGGTAGAAGACCTCGGGCTCGTCGAGCTGCTCGGCTGCCACGTAGCTCTCGCACAGCGGCGACATCCCGAGGTCGACGAAGGTGTGCGTGAGGTCGGCACCGCAGAGGCGGCACGCGCACTTGGACGGCATGAGGCTCCCAGTTCGGGATCGACCAGTTCCGATCAGAACGAGCGCCGAGGCACGCCGGTTGATACGTCGCCAGGCTGCTCCCGGTGGCCCAGGAATCTTGTATCTGTGCTGCCCAATCCGGCTCATGGGGAGGAGTGGGCGGGACGGCGACGTCGCCGGCGACGACGCGGCACGCGCCCGGCGCCGAGACGCATGCCGTGCCCGACGAAGAGAGGAAGCCCACGATGATGATCGGCACGCGTCCCGATGCGGAACGGGCCGAACAACCGACGGGCGCGGCTCGCCGGTGGCTGAGCGCGAGGATCGGCCCACCGGGTTCGGGGCCGCGACGCGCGGCAATCACGATGATCGACCAGTGCTTCTCGTCTGCCTCCAACTTCGTCGTCGGGATCGTCGTGGCGCGAGTTGCAGGCCCGGCCGGGCTCGGCGCCTACTCGGTTGCCTACGCCGCGTGGTTGGTGTTGGCCGCGGTCCACCGCGCGGTCGTGACCGATCCGATGTCGATCAACAATGACGTTCGGCGACCGAACTCGAACGAACGGCTGCAAGCGGGCATGGCAGCCGAGGTCTCGCTCGGGGTGGTCATCGCTCTCGTATTCGCCGCGGTCAGCGTTCCCGTCATTCTCCTCGGACAGCGAAACGTCGGAATCGCGCTCTTGACGCTCGCGCCGTTCTTGCCGTTCCTGTTGGTGCAGGACTACTGGCGATGGTCCGGTTTCATGCAAGCGCGCCCGGGCCGGTCCCTCGCCAACGACACGCTGTTCAATTGCGTCCAGGCAACGCTGCTCGTCGGCCTCATCCTCGCCGGTTTGCGCTCACCGTCGGTTGCGATCGTCGCGTGGGGAGCCGGTGCAGTGGCGGGTTCCGCGTACGGGCTCCGGCAATTCTCGGTGCGCGTGCAAACTCGTGGCGGGTACTCGATCGTGGCGTCTCGTTGGCACATGAGCAAGTGGCTCCTCGCGAGCAGCGTGTCCGGGTGGGCGAGCAGCCAGGCGTATCCTCTGTTCGCCGGACCTTTCGTCGGTTCCGTCGGTCTCGGTGGGCTGAAGGCGGCGCAGAGCCTGGTTTCCGGCCCAACACTCGTGCTGGGGCAGGCGGCAGGGAGCATCGGCCTCCCCGAGGCGTCCCATGGGCTCGAGCACGGCGGCTGGGTCAAGTTGCAACAGGTCGCACGCTGGATGACGCTCTGGTCCGCCTTGACCGTTGGCGTCGTCGCGACCGTCGTGTTTCTGGTCGGTGGGAAACTGCTCGGTTGGATGTACGGCAGCGAGTTCGTGCGGTACGCGAGCACCGCGCGAATCATTTCGCTTGCTTGGCTCATTGCGGCCTTCTCGGGGGGCCCGATGCTCATCCTCAAGGTGACGAGAAACAGCCGTGCGTTGTTCAACATCGGCCTCGTCACCCAGGTCACACTGGTGACTTTGATCATCGCGCTCTCGAGCACCGTGGGCGTGAACGGTACGGCATGGGCAATGGTCGTCACCGCGGCTGTCGGTGTGACCTTGCAGCGACGCGCACGACGAGTCGTAGCGCGCGAGTACGCCACAGGCGTGCGACCCAGAGAGCAATACCGATGAGGAGTCGCTCGGGCCGCGTGGTCTTGGACTTGCGCGACGCCGGTCAAGGCCACACTGGCGTCTCGCGAGTCCTGAGAGAAATCGGAAGCAGGTTGCTGCTCCTCGAACCCGCGCGGTATCACGCGGTGTGCTCCGAGGCCGGGGTGCGGCTGCTCGACGGCGTTGATCGTGCTCGACTGACGGTCGTTCCTCCGCATTCGCAAGCGGTCTTCGAGCAGGTGACGCTCCCGGCGGTCGCGACTCGGCTCCGAGCACGCGCTGTTTACAGTCATCGGGAGTGTGGCGCACTGTGGGGTCCACCACTCCTGCTTCATGTCCCCGAGGACCCCGAGATTCGCTGGCGACGGCAGCCGGTGCGACTGACCTCGCGGGAGGCCGGGCAGGCTCACGAGATCGCCCGGCGCGGTTACAGCCGGCTACTCATGAACACCGCGCTGAGGCGGGCACGAGTCGTCACCTCGACGCGCGCGACAGCGGTTGATCTGGAACGTCGGCACGGACTGCCCATCGATCGTGTGACGGTCGTACCGCTCGGGATCGACCTCGATCGGTTCCGGCCGGTCCGGCGTAGCTCATCTGGAGACATTCCATACATGTTCCACTTGTCCTCAGACGATCCTCGCGAAGGCACGTCCGTGGTGATCGACGCGTTTGCTCAACTGGTCGCCAACTCGACGGATCCCGTCAGGTTGATTGTGGCCGGCGAATTGGGAAGCAGGCGACAACCGGTCGTCGAGCTCATCGCGAGCCGAGGACTCGGAGGGTTGGTCGACACCACGGGTCCAGTGACCGACGAGCACCTCGTCGAACTCTATTCAGGTGCCGCCGCAACCGTGGTGGCGTCGACGGACGAGGGCTTCGGCTTGCAGACGCTCGAAGCCCTCGCTTGTGGATCGTTGCTCGTCGCGGCGCCTGCGGCTGCGACCCGAGAAGTCGCTGCTGGAGCCGACGTCGAGTGGACACCAGTCGAGAGCGGACCGATGGCGGCGGCCTTCGAGGCGGTTGTGCACGATCACGCGCGCCGGCTGCGAGCATCGAAGGTCAATCGAGAGGCGGCAAGACGATTCTCGTGGGAAGCGACCGCTCGTTGTCTCGACCGCCTCCTCGGCGAGATGGCCGAACCGGGCCAGTGGTGCGCGCCAGCGTGATCGCCACCGTCGGCTGCACCTCTCTATAGAGGCCTTCAGCGGGCGCGGCCGAAGAAGCGGCGTTTGCGCTTGGTACCGGCATCCGCCTCGTCGCGCCAGAAGTAGTCCGTGGCCGGTGCCCCGCCGTTGTCCGTGGCAGGGGCTTTCGCGTCGGGGGTCGACTCCGGTGGTCGCCAGCTCACTTTCAGTGGTGCCGGGTGTTGGGTCGAGCCCACGGGTGCGTCGTGCGGCATCGGCGCGGGCGTGGGTGGCGCGGGGGCGGGCGTGGGTGGCGCGGGGGCGGGCCCGGGCGACGAGGACGCGGACGGCGCGTGCTCGACCTCGGCCTTGGCCGTCGCGCGTGCCGCGGCAACGATCCGCGCGCCCTCGACGCGTGCCTGCTCGACCATCTGCCGGCGCTCAGCGTCGAGGCGGCGGGCGAACGCGGCGACTTCGTCGACTGCTGCGGCACGGATGCGCGCCGCCTCGGCATGCGCTTCAGCGATCACCCCCGCGCGCTCGACGGAACCGCTTGCCAGGATCTGTTCCCGTTCGGTGCGGGCTGCATCGCGTAGGTCCTGCGCGTGGCCTGCAGCTTCTGAGACCACGCGTACGGACTCGAGCTCACCTTCGGCGACCACGGCGCGCGCCTCGGCAGCTGCGACCGCCATGCGCTCGCTCGTGGCAGCGCTGGCGGCCGCCCGGGCCTCCTCGACGATGCGCGCGGCATCCTCCCGCGCGTCCGTTCGAGCGTCGGAACGGATCTGCGCGCTCTCGCGTCGCGCCTCGGCCCGTAGCTCGGCGCTCTCGACCTCGACGGCGACGCGGGCCTGGGCGCGGATCTCGGCGGCTTCGGCGTCGGCCACGGCGAGCTCGTGGCGGGCCGTCGCCCGCGCCCGCCGGAGGACGGCGACGGCCTTGCGCCGCAGCCGCTTGGCCGACTTCTTGGTCTGCTTGCTCACAGGCTACCAGCGTACGGACTGTCCGTCTTAGGCTCGCGGATCCTGCCGGACTCTGGGGGTGCTCTGGTGAAGGTTCCGCTGACCGTTTCCGACTTCCTCGAACGGGCCGAGCTCGTCTACGGACGCCGGGTCGGCGTGGTCGACGAGCCCGATCAGCCCGCCGAGTCCTGGGGCGAGCTCACCTACGCGCAGATGGCCGAGCGGGCGCGGGCGCAGGCGGCGGGACTCGACCATCTCGGTGTCGCGCAGGGCGAACGCGTCGCGATGGTCACGCAGAACGCGGCGCGTCTCCTCACGAGCTTCTGGGGCGTGAGCGGCTACGGCCGCGTGCTGGTGCCGATCAACTTCCGCCTCAACGCCGACGAGGTGGGGTACATCGTGGAGCACTCGGGCGCATCGGTGCTCCTCGTCGACCCCGAGCTCGACGACGCACTCCGCGACGTCACCGCGAAACATCGCTTCGCGATCGGCGCCGAAGCCGACGCCGAGCTCCTCGCGTTCGACACCGAGCCCGAGCCGTGGGACGAGCCCGACGAGGATGCCACCGCCACCATCAATTACACGAGCGGTACGACGGCGCGTCCGAAAGGTGTGGAGCTCACGCACCGCAACATCTGGATCAACGCGGCCACCTTCGGCTGGCAGGCCGGCGTGAGTGATCGCGACGTGTACCTCCACACGCTCCCGATGTTCCACTGCAACGGGTGGGGCATGACGTACGCCGTCACCGGGATGGGCGCGAAGCACATCGTGCTGCGCAAGGTCGACGGCACGGAGATCCTCCGGCGCGTCGAGCAGCACGGCGTCACGCTCATGTGTGGCGCGCCCGCGGTCGCCAACGCGGTGCTCGACGCGGCCTCGACGTGGGACGGTCCGATCCCGGGTCGCGACCGCGTGCGCATGATCATGGCCGGCGCGCCGCCGCCGACCCGCACGATCGAGCGCGTCGAGAGCGAGCTCGGCTGGGAGTTCGGCCAGATCTACGGGCTCACCGAAACGTCGCCGCTCCTCACGATGAACCGCCGTCGCGCCGAGTACGACGATCTCGATCCCACCGAGCGTGCACGTCGCCTCGGTCGTGCTGGCGCGCCCGCGCTGGGGGTGCAGATGCGCGTCGACGGTCAGGGCGAAGTGCTGGCGCGCAGCAACGTGGTGCTCGAGGGCTACTGGCAACAGCCGGAGGCAAGCGCCGAGGCGATCGTCGACGGGTGGTTCCACACCGGCGACGGCGGCACGTTCGACGACGACGGCTACCTCACGATCTCCGATCGCAAGAAGGACGTGATCATCAGCGGCGGCGAGAACGTGTCGTCGATCGAGGTCGAGGACGTGCTCTGCTCGCATGCCGCGGTCGCCGAAGCGGCCGTGATCGGCGTACCCGACGAGAAATGGGGCGAGACGGTGAAGGCGCTCGTGGTGCTCGCACCCGGCGCGAGCGCGACCGAAGACGACCTGATCGAGCACTGTCGCGGCCGGCTCGCCCACTTCAAGTGCCCGACGTCGGTGGAATTGCGCGACGCGTTGACGCGTACCGCCACCGGCAAGCTCCAGAAGTTCAAACTGCGCGCCCCCTACTGGGAGGGCAAAGAACGCCAGGTCGGCTGACCCAGACATCGAACCTGCGTCGTTCAAGGTCGTAGAGCGCCCACGAACGACGCAGGTTTGCGTGCTCGACGGGCCCGCGTGCCATTCGTCGACAGGGGGAAGGCTCCCGAGCCCACACCGACGGCACCGGTCCCGCCGCCGATCGGTTGGGGCCTGGGGCCGCGACGGTGATCCGCCAAGCACGTGGTGGCGGTACGCCAGAACCTCCGGTTACTCGTCGACGCGAACGGCGCGTTCGTGTGGGCGGGCGGCCGGCTCACACCCGCCGATCTCGCGAACTCGATCATTGCAACGGGCGCGGTGCGCGCGATGGAGATGGACATCAACCCCGACTGGGTGCACTTCAACTCGTACGACGTCGCGCCCGACGGATCGGTGAGCGGCAACGGACTGTTCGGTGCGACCGGCGCGAATCGCTACCTGCGTCCCGACGCGCGCGACTTCGTCGCGGTGATGGTGCGCGGGACGGTGATTCCCGCGCGACGGCGAAGCTCGGGAACGGCCCGATCAAGGGCGAGGCGCGCGGGGGTTAGGCAACACGCTCGCGAGCCACGCTGCACAGGCGAGCAGGAGCGCGTCGCCGCCGTAACGGCCGACGAGCTGCACGCCGACGGGGAGCCCCGTCGATCCGGTGAGGCCGGGTATCGCGATCGCCGGCCATCCGAGCAAGGTCCACAGGCGCGCGAAGCGTGGGTCGCCGGTGGAGCCGAGACCTTCCGGCGCCTCGCCCGACGCGGCGAGCGTGAGGAGCACGTCGGCGTCGCCGAACAGGTCGCTATACGCGGCGCGCGCGGTGGCGGCGCGTGCGAGCACCCGGTCGTAGTGCGCGGGGTCGATTTCGTCGCCCCGCTCGAGGATGCGTTGCAGACTCGCCGACACGCGCCCACGTTGGGTGTTCCACTCCCACGCGAGCGAGCGCACCGCCTCGTACGACATCACGATCGGCTGGTCGCTCGCGAGGCCGTCGAACATGGCGGGCAGCGCGGCATCCGTGATGGTCGCGCCCGCGTCGGCAGCAGCGCGCGCCGCATGCTCGACCGCGTCACGGGCGTCGCTCGTCGCGTCGAGCCAGTGCTCGGTACGGATGACGGCGATGCGCGGCGCCGCGCCGAGTTGCGGTGCGGGAGTGCGACCGGTGAGCACGACGCGAACCCGGTCGAGCAGCGCGACGTCGCGCGCGGACCAGCCGACGGTGTCGAGCGACGGGGCGAAGGGTTTCACGCCTGCAGTGGTGACGGTGCCGAACGTGGGCTTGAAGCCGAACACGCCGCAGAAGCTCGCGGGCCGGATCACCGAGCCGGCGGTCTGCGTGCCGAGCGCGACGTGGACCATGCCGGTGGCGACCGCAGCCGCCGACCCGCTCGACGACCCACCGGGCGTGTGCGTGGTGCGGTGCGGGTTGGTGGTGGGGCCGGGTTCGAACACCGCGAACTCGGTGGTGACTGTCTTGCCGAGCGCGACCGCGCCCGCGGCGCGCAACTGCGCGACGACCCCGGCGTCGCCGCGCGGCCGGTGCCCGGCGTAGATGGGGGATCCGTACTCGGTGGGCTGGTCGGCGGTGTCGAAGATGTCCTTCACGCCCAGCACGACGCCCGACAGTGGTCCGGTCGGCACGGCCTTCGCCTCGGCGCGCGCGCGTGCAGGATCGAGGTACGCCCACGCGTGCACGGTGGGCTCCCACTCGTCGACCGTCGCGAGGGAACGCTCGACCGCGTCGAGCGCGGTCACACCACGCCGGTGATCGTCACGTTCCCCGCGGAGTCGCGCACGGTGAGCTGCACGTCGCGCGCCGAGCCGTCGGCGATGATCGCGCGGCAGGTGAGCTGCTGCGCGGGCCGCAGCACCAGCCAGGTCGTCGTACCACAGGAGACGGTGGCGGGGAGCGACGCGTTGGCGGCGACGAACTCCTCGAGCGACTGCTTCGTGAGGACGGCCTGTGTGGTCTCGAAGCTCACGGTGCCGCGACGGCCGGCTTGGGTCGCGTCGACCTCGAGGAAGGTCCCCGGGAGCTGCACCGTGCAGGTGAAGCGTGTGCCGGCCTTCTTCGCGATGCCGTCCGGGCAGGCGACGTTGCCGAACGCGAGGCCGGGGTAGGTGGCCGTGACCTGCCGCGCGATCTCGCGCCGTACCGCCCGCGGGTTCAGCGTGGCGGCATGGGCAACGCCTGTGAGGGCGACTACCCACGTCGCCATCACAATTCTGGCCGCCGCTCTACGCACCGCCGCAGACTAGGCCCCTACCATTCCGTGGTGACCTCGCCAGGACGGACGTCTCAGGGGAAGACCATCGTGCCGAAGGCGCAGCCGGTACCGGCGGCGCCACCGAACGCGGGCGAGGTGCTGCGCCATGGTGCCCAGGTGGGGTTGGGCGCGCTCGGCTTGGCGCGCAATGCCATCGGGAGCATGCTGAACCGGGCGCCGACGGCCCGAACTCGAGTGCCGTCGCCGCCCGGCACGGTCGACCTCGTTCCGGGTGCGATCCTCGGTCTGGCGATCGTGGCCGAGCGGCGGGCCCGCGTGCTCGCCGACACCATCGCGTCGGGTGCGATGAGCGCGGCGGGGGTTGCGACCCGCCCCCGGGTCGTGCAGCGCGCGCTCCGGCCGCTCGAGGACCAGATCTGGCGGTTGCACGAGCTGGCGCGACGCGAGCAGGCCCGGAACCAGGGGGAAGCCGCCATGGCGATCCCCGTGATCATCCAGCAGATCACCGAGAACGTCATCGCCCAACTCGACCTCGAGCGCATCGTGCAGCAGATCCCGATGGGCGACATCGTGGGCGCGGTCGACATCGAGGCAATCGTCGCCCGCATCGACCTCGTCGGCGTGATCCGCGAGTCGACGTCGAACATCACGACGGAAGCGGTCGACGCGTTGCGCGACCAGGGGATGGCACTCGACGCGTTCGCGGCGCGCGTCGTGGACGGGTTGCTGTTCCGCAAGCGGCCACGAAAGCTCGACGTCGGCGCTTCGTGAAGACCGAGCGTTCGCGCGCCAGCACGTTGCAGGGCCAGAGGGCCGGGTTCGTGTCGCGCGTCACGGCCGCTGCCATCGACGTCGGCATCGTGTTCAGCGCGTTCTTCGCGGCGCTGGCGGGCTTCGCGGTCGTGCGCTACCTCCTCACGAACGACCCGCTCGATCTTCCCGACCCGGGCGCGGTGTGGAGTGGCGTGGGCATGTTCGTGATCCTCGTGTTGGTCCTGACCGTCGCCTGGGCGGGGTCGGGGCGCACGCTCGGCGACACCGCCGTCGGACTGCGCGTCGTCACCGAATCGGGCGAGGAGCTCCGATGGCGCCGTGCGCTCGTGCGTGCGCTCGTCGTCGTGTTCCTGCCGGTGATCAGCATGGCGTGGATCCTTTTGAGCCGGAAGAACGCGGGATTGCACGACCTCGCGTGCCGGACAACGGTGATCTACGACTGGCGCGCACGTTCGATAGATTCCCGACCTCGCGAATAGGATTTTCCGCCGTGCCCACGCAGCTCTCGCATCTGGACGCGCTCGAGGCGGAGTCCATCCACATCATGCGGGAGGTCGCGGCCGAGTTCGAGAAGCCGGTCCTCCTCTTCTCGGGCGGCAAGGACTCGGCGGTGATGCTGCGGCTGGCCGAGAAGGCGTTCTGGCCGGCTCGCATCCCGTTCCCGGTGATGCACGTCGACACCGGTCACAACTTCGACGAGGTGCTCGAGTTCCGCGACCGGCGGGTTGCCGAGCTCGGCGTGCAGCTCGTGGTGGCCTCGGTGCAGGCGTCGATCGACGCCGGACGCGTGGTCGAGGAGACCGGGCCGCGGGCGAGCCGCAATCGCCTCCAGACCGTCACCTTGCTCGACGCGATCACCGAGCACGGCTACGACGCGGTGTTCGGCGGCGGACGGCGTGACGAGGAGAAGGCGCGCGCCAAGGAGCGGGTCTACTCGTTCCGTGACGACTTCGGGCAATGGGACCCGAAGAACCAGCGGCCCGAGCTGTGGAACCTCTACAACGGGCGTCACCGCAAGGGCGAGCACATCCGCGTGTTCCCGATCTCGAACTGGACCGAGCTCGACGTGTGGCAGTACGTCGCGGCGGACGGCGTCGAGCTGCCGCCGATCTACTACGCGCACCGGCGCGAGGTGTTCCGGCGCGACGGCATGTGGCTCGCGGTGTCGCCCTACGTCACGCTGATGGACGGCGAAGAGCCGGTGGAGATGATGGTGCGGTACCGCACGGTCGGCGACGCGTCGTGCACGGGCGCGGTGGAGTCCTCCGCGATCGCGATCCACGACGTGATCGCAGAGATCGCGGCCTCGCGCATCACCGAGCGTGGCGAGACGCGCGCCGACGACAAGTTCGCCGAAGCCGCGATGGAAGACCGCAAACGCGAAGGGTATTTCTGATGCCAGAGGCGAGCGCCCGCGGCGCAGGTACCCTGCGCC
>JBBDHW010000024.1:51624-133890 GCA_040880805.1 Acidimicrobiia bacterium
GCGCGGCGCCGTGGCCCGAGCGGCCCGGTGCGAAGCACCGAGAGCGGAAATAATGGAGATGCTGCGCTTTGCCACGGCAGGCTCCGTCGACGACGGCAAGAGCACGCTCATCGGCCGTCTGCTGCTCGAGACCAAGCAGATCTTCGAGGACCAGCTCGAAGCGGTCGAGCGCACGAGCCGCGACAAGGGCTTCGACTACACGAATCTCGCGTTGCTCACCGACGGCCTGCGCGCCGAACGCGAGCAGGGCATCACCATCGACGTCGCTTACCGCTACTTCGCGACACCGCGCCGCAAGTTCATCATCGCCGACACTCCGGGCCACGTGCAGTACACGCGCAACATGGTCACGGGCGCGTCCACCGCCGATCTCGCGCTCGTGCTCATCGACGCGCGGAAGGGCGTGCTCGAGCAGTCGCGGCGCCACGCGGTGATCGCGTCGCTGCTGCAGGTGAAGCACCTCGTGCTGTGCGTCAACAAGATGGACCTCGTCGACTACGCGCAGGAGCGCTTCGACGAGATCTGCGACGACTTCACGGAGTTCGCCGGGAAGCTCGAGATCGACGACCTCACGTTCATTCCGATCTCGGCGCTGCACGGCGACAACGTCACGCAGCACTCGCCGAACACGCCCTGGTACGAGGGCCCGACGCTGCTGCACCACCTCGAGCACCTCTACATCGGATCCGACCGCAACCTGATCGACGTCCGCTTCCCGGTGCAATACGTGATCCGCCCGATGAGCCACGAGTATCACGACTACCGGGGCTACGCGGGCCAGGTGGCGAGCGGCATGCTCAGGCCCGGCGACGAGGTCGTCGTGCTCCCGAGCGGGTTCACCACGACCATCGCGGGCATCGACGAGTTCGGCGGGCCGATCGAGCAGGCCGCCCCGCCGATGTCGGTGAGCGTGCGCCTCGCCGACGACGTCGACGTGAGCCGCGGCGACATGATCTGCCGCCCGCACAACATGCCCATCGTCACCCAAGACGTCGACGCGATGCTGTGCTGGTTCCACGAGCAGCCGCTCCGCGAAGGCGCGACCTACGCGGTGAAACACACCACTCGCACCGCGCGCGCGCGCGTGCAGAAGCTCAAGTACCGGCTCGACGTGAACACGTTGCACCGCGACGAGAGCGCGGGCGCGCTCGCGCTCAACGACGTCGGGCGCATCACGCTCCGCACCGCCGTGCCGCTCTTCGTCGACGAGTACCGGCGCAACCGGGCCACCGGGAGCTTCATCCTGATCGACGAAGCCACGTTCGAGACCGTGGGCGCGGGGATGGTCCTCGGCGGCACGGCCGCATGAGCTCGTCGAGCCCCGACGTCGTCTGGCACGACAGCGGAGTGTCACGCGCCGACCGTTGGCGTACGCGTGGTGTGCGCGGCGCGACCGTGTGGTTCACCGGATTGTCGGGTTCGGGGAAGTCGACGATCGCGTCGGCCGTCGCCGTGGACCTCACCCGGCGAGGCGTGCTCACCTACACGCTCGACGGCGACAACCTGCGCCACGGCCTCAACGCTGACCTCGGGTTCTCGGCCGACGACCGCACCGAGAACGTCCGTCGGGTGGCGGAGGTGGCCCGGCTGTTCGCCGACGCGGGTGTGGTGGGCCTGGTGCCACTGATCAGCCCATACCGTGCCGGTCGTGAGCACGCCCGCGCGTTGCACGAGGCGGCCGGCCTCGTGTTCCTCGAGGTGTTCGTGGACGCGCCGCTCGACGTGTGCGAGGCGCGAGACCCGAAGGGCCTCTACGCCAAGGCGCGGGCCGGCGAGCTCACCGGCTTCACGGGGATCGACGACCCCTACGAGCCACCGGCGGCGCCCGATGTCGTGATCGCGGCCGACGTGGTGCCTCCCGATGCCGCGGCGGCCCTGGTGATCGCGCGCCTGGACACCTGAAGGTCGTCGAGGCCCCGAGCTTGGTCCCAGAGGGCGATGACCATCGGCACGATCACGATCACGTTGTAGGCGAAGTGGAGGTAGGGCCGCCCCAGGGGTGAGCCGATGATCCCGCCCGACCCCATGATCCCCGCGAAACCACCCGACGCGTAGACCGCTTGGTGCGCGTGGTAGATCCAGAAGAGATACAGGTGCTCGACCTCATGCAGGCCGGCGGCCGCGAACGCTATCCACAGCCATCGGTTCGCACCCCGGAAGACGACCAGGAACACTCCGAGGCTGAGCCACACCATGGTGTCAGCCACGAAATGAACCAGCTCGAAGTCGAGCTGCCCGAAAACCCCGTGTGATCGGGCGAGGTTCCCGTCCGTCGCCAGCAGTTGCAAGACCTGGACCGTGTGTTCTCCCATGTGGAGCGTCTGGAAGAACACGACGGCGAGGAAAACGGCGAACGCGCCGTAGTGCTCGTGTTTCCAGGCCGCTTCGAACACGAGCAGCGGGAGCCAGGGCAGGAGAGCCCCGAGGCCGACGATCCACAGCGGGTAGTCGCTCAGCAGGGCTCCCGCGCCCAGCAAGAACGAGACCCCGACGGTGATGAGGACCACTCGACGGGGAACCCGCTGCCAAACCAGCGCTCGTGGCAGGTGGAATCCTGCGCGCGGCGCCGCGTGGTCGGAAGCGACGAGCGGCGCGCGTCGGCGGCGCAGGACAGCACCGCTCACGACGGCGACGACACCGGTGACGATCAGCGCCCCGATCGCCGCAGCCGGCCAGTAGCGCACGGCCTCCGATCGGGGAAGCCTCGGTGCCACGATCGGGACGTTCCGAACCATGTAGCCGAGGAAGATGCCGACCGCGACCACCACAACCAGCAGCCCGGCGGCTCGCGAGCCGACGACCGCTTGGCTGCGCCCCGCGACCTCGCCGGGCCGCGTCGCGACCGGCAGATCCGCCCGGGCCTCCCCGCCCCAATCGCTCGAAACGGCACCGGTTCCCACCGTTGCGCCGCCTTCCTGGTTCTTGTTCAGCGGAGCCTACGCCGCGATCTCCGGAACCGGTGCCCGTGTCGACGCGCGCGCGGCGTTCTTGAGAGCATGACGCTCGTGATCCGGACCCGCGCTGTTCTCGATCAGATCCCCGCCTACGTACCTGGCCGCTCCGTCGAAGCCGTGGCGGCCGAGCACGGGATCACCGACGTGGTGAAGCTGGCGTCGAACGAGGCGCCCTTCGGCCCGCTGCCGGCGGCGCGTGCCGCGGTTGCCGACGCGATCGCGGGCGTCAACCGGTATCCCGACGACCGCAACGCGGCGCTCACCGACGCGCTCGCGGCGCGCTACGAGGTGGACCCGTCGCAGGTGCTCATCGGCGCGGGCTCGGTCGACCTGTGCCGGCTCGCGTTCGCGGCCACGATCGATGCGGGCGACGAAGTGGTGTTCGCGTGGCCGTCGTTCGAGATGTACCCGATCCTGGCGCAGCAGGTGGGCGCCGTTGCCGTGCGCGTCCCGTTGCGCGACCAGACCCACGACCTCGACGCAATGACCGATGCGCTCAGCGAGCGCACACGGCTCGTGTTCGTGTGTAACCCGAACAACCCCACCGGTACGGCTGTGGATCGTGCAGCGATGACGCGCTTTCTCGAGCGCGTTCCGTCGGACTGCTTCGTCGTGCTCGACGAGGCATATCGGGAGTTCGTGACGGCTGCCGACTTTCCCGACGGTCTCGACATGCTCGCGGCGCACGACAACGTCGCCGTGCTGCGCACGTTCTCGAAGGCATACGGGCTGGCGGCGCTGCGCGTGGGCTACGCCATCGCGCATCCCGATGTGATCGGCGTGCTGCGGAAGGTCGCGATGCCGTTCCGGGTGAACGGGCTCGCACAGGTTGCCGCGCTCGCGTCGCTCGGCGCGCACGACGAGATGCGCGAGCGCGTCGACGGCGTGATCGCGGAGCGAGCGCGGCTCGCGCGCACGCTGGCGCACCTGGGGTTGACGGCGTCGCCGTCGGAAGCGAACTTCCTGTGGTTGGACGTTCCCGAACAGGCCGCCGCGCTCGGCGAGTTCTCGGAACGGCGGGGCGTGGTGTTGCGCGTGTTCGCCGGGGTGGGCGTGCGCATCACCGTGGGAACGCCAGCCGAGGACGACCGTGTGGTGAAGGTGCTCGAAGGGGCCATTGCGGAGGGTGTTGTCTGATATTGCGTGTGGAAATTGTCTCGGCACCCTGGGGGCACCGGCGCAACGGGCAGTGGCGTGCCCTCCGTTCGGTGCTCAATCGACACACGAGGTGGCAGGCATGAAACGGGTTCGAGGAACTCGAGGCTCACGGCGAACACCGCGAACAACAATGTTCCGAACGACGCGTCATTCCTGAACGGCGGGATCGTCGTGATCTCCGGGGCGACCTTCGGCGGCGCGGACCCGACCTACCTGCAGATCGACAACAACGCGGCCACCGGCAACTTCCCCGTCGACCTGCTGTGGGACGGGACCGGCCACCACGTCACGTTCTTCCACAACACGTGCGGCACGTCGGCGCCGCCCGGGTTCTGCTGACGCCTTCCGAACCGCGGTCAGGGCATCTCGGGGACGCAGGAGTTGACGAGCTCCCCAATGCCCTCGATCGCGGTGCGCACCACCTCGCCGGCGTGCAGGTACACGGGTGGGTCCATCGCGTTGCCCACTCCGCCGGGTGTGCCGGTGAGCACGAGGTCGCCGGGCCTGAGCGACACGACGTTGCTCAGGTAGGCGACGACCGCGGCAGGGCCGAACACGAGTTGTGAGGTTCGGCTCCGTTGACGGACGACGCCGTCGACCTCGCAGGTGAGCTCGAGGTCGGGCGCGGTGCCGCCTACCTCGTCGGGCGTGACCATCCACGGGCCGACCGGCGTGGCGTGCTCGAAGGTCTTGCCCTGGAGCCACTGGAGGGTGCGGTTCTGGAAGTCGCGCATGGAGATGTCGTTGGCCACCGTGAAGCCGGCGATCGCGGCTGCGGCTTCGTCGGGTGACGCGTGGCGCACCGTGCGGCCGATCACGACCGCGAGCTCGACTTCCCAGTCGACCATGTCGGACACACCCGGCAGGACGATCGCGTCGCGAGCGCCGATCAGCGCATCGGTGAACTTGGCAAAGAGCGTCGGGAACTCCGGCGCCTCGCGTCCCATCTCCGCGATGTGGTCGGCGTAGTTCACGCCCACGCACACGATCTTTCCGGGATCGAGCACGACCGGCGCGAAGTCGGCACCGGCGAGCGGATGCTCCGCGCCCGTGACGTGCTCGCCGCGCTCGGCGCGCTCGAGCGGATCGTGACCCGACCGTAAGAGAGCGCCGACGTCGGGGTACTCGAGTTCGACCAGCGTGTTCCCGTCGACACGAGCGGCGTGCGTCCCGTCGCCCGTCCGGATCGTCGCCAGTCGCATCCGGGCATGTTGGCACACCACTTGGTTAGTGTTCGGGCGATGCGGATGGGACTCGATGTCGCGCAACAGCGGATGCCGTTCGCCGAGGTGGTGTCACGGGCGCAGTTCGCCGAGGGCCTCGGCTTCGACGGCGTGTGGGGTTTCGATCACTTCAAGCCGATGTACGGCGAGGGCGTGGGTGAGTGCTTCGAGGGCATGAGCACGCTTGCCGCGCTGTCGGGTGTGACCGAGAGGGTGCGCCTCGGCTTGCTGGTGGCCGGTTTCACATACCGACCGATCGGATTGTTCGCGGCGCAGGCCCTCACCATCGACCACGCGTCGAACGGCAGGCTCGAGCTCACGCTGGGCGCGGCATGGTTCGAGCAGGAGCACAAGGCGTTGGCGCTGCCGTTCCCGCCGACGGGCGAGCGCGTCGCGATGTTCGACGAGGCGCTGACCGTGCTGCGCGGGCTCCTCACCCAAGAGAACTACTCGTTCGAAGGCGCGTTCTACACGATCGAAGACGCGACGCTGTACCCACACGGCGTGCAGCAACCGCACCCGCCGATCTGGGTGGGCGCGACGCAGCCGCGCATGATCGGCATCGCGGCTCGGCACGCCGACGTGTGGCACTCGTTCGGACCGGCGGAGTGGCTGGCCGACAAGGCGCAGTTGCTCAGCGAGCGAGCAGAGCTTGCGGGACGCGATCCGGCGTCGATCATGCACGCGGGGTCTCTGTCGATCGAAGGCGACTGGGACGACGTACGGAAGGCCGCCGGCGCGTTCCGCGACGGGGGCTTCGGTTACCTCGTGGTGGGCTGGCCGGGCGAAGGCCGTACGCGCGTCGAGGAGTTCGTGCGTGTGGCGATGCCCGACTTCACCAGTTGACGCGCCTCACCAGTTGACGCGCCTCACCTGCAAACCGGCGTCGTTCAGGGTCGCTCTACAGCCTTGAACGACGCAAGTTCGGGTTTGGGGGTGAGAGCGCGTCGATCACGAAGTCGATGCAGCGCGTGAGCGCGGCGACGTCGTCGGGTTCGATCGCCGGGAACAGCGCGATGCGCAGCTGGTTGCGTCCGAGCTTTCGGTAGGACTCGGTGTCGAGGATGCTGTTGTCGCGCAGTGCGACGGCCACGGCCGCGGCGTCGACGGTGTCGACGAAGTCGATGCACGCGATCGTGCGGCTTCGCTCCGACGGCTTCGCCACGTAAGGGGTGGCGTGCGCGCTCGCCTCGGCCCAGCCGTACACGATCTCGGCAGACTGGTCACAGCGCGACGTTGTCCACTCGAGGCCGCCGTTGTCGAGCATCCAGCGCACCGAGTCGGCGAGCAGGAAGATCGAAGCGAGCGGCGGCGTGTTGTAGGTCTGGTCGAGGCGCGAGTTCTCGAGCGCGATCGGGAGACTGAGCGACGGCGGCACCCAACGCCCCGTGGCCGCGACGCGCTCGATGCGCTCGATCGCGGCCGGAGAGCAGAGCGCGACCCAGATCCCTGCGTCGGCGGCGAAGGCCTTCTGCGGCGCGAAGTAGTACGCGTCGAACTGCGTGGGGTCGACGCGCAGCCCGGCGGCGCTTGAAGCGCCGTCGACGAGCATGAGCCCCTCGGCCTTGGCCGGGCGGCGTACATCCATCATGACGCCGGTGGACGTCTCGTTGTGCGGGAACGCGTACACGTCGACCGAGCCGTCGACCACCAGATCGGGATGCGTGCCCGGCTCCGACTCGATCACGAACGGGTCGTCGAGGAACGGCGCGCCGGCGGTGACGGCCGCGAACTTCGACGAGAACTCGCCGAACACCAGATGCTCGGCGCGGTGCACGACCAGACCGAACGCGGCCGCGTCCCAGAACAGCGTGCTGCCACCGGTTCCGAGCAGCACCTCGTAGCCGTTCGGAAGCGCGAAGAGCTCGGTGAGCCCTTCGCGCGCCGCGCGCACGACCGCGCGCACGCCCTCACGGCGGTGGCTGGTGCCGAGGTAGCCGGCGCCGGCGTCGGCGAGCGCGCGTACGGCTTCGGTGCGCACCTTCGACGGCCCGGATCCGAACCGGCCGTCGCCGGGAAGCAGCTCGGGCGGGATGCGCACGGTCACCGCGCGAGGTTAGGGCCTGCCCTCTGCTGCCCCGTGTTGTTTGCCGCGAGCTCGGCGAGGAGGTGTATCTCGCTGCGGATGAGAGAGTGCCAGTCGCCGAGGTGGAGGCTCTCGTCCTCGCCGTGGATGCGACTCGACGGGTCGGCCGGGCCGAGCAGCAGCGCGGGGATGCCGCCGAACGCGTCGGCGAACGGGCCGACGAACGGGATGGTTCCGCCGACACCCATGCACACCGGGTCGACACCGAAGCCGGCGCGCAGCGCGCGCGTCGCCGCGTCGAACGCCCAACCGGTGGGATCGCAGTGCCACGCGGGAACGGCTTCGATCGGGGTGACCGAGAGCTCGAGCCCGAGGGGAACGCGTCGCTCGAGGTGCGCGCGCAGCGCGTCGTTGAGCCGGTTCGGGTCTTGGCCGCGCCCGACGCGCACGCTGATGCGGGCCGCGGCAACCGCTGTGATCTGGTTCGACGACCCCGCGATCGGGTGGCCGTCGATCCCGATGACGGTGATCGCCGGGCGCAGCCACAGGCGTTCGAACACATGCGTGTCGGGATCGCCCGCGAGCTCGACGCTGTCGCGCACGCCCCAGTCGGCGCGCAGCCGGTCGATGTTGTGGGGGAGGGCGTCGAGGCGCGCGCGTTCGGCGCGGCTCGGTGGCTCGTAGTCGTCCCAGCAGCCGTCGAACGCGGGATCGCCGCGCTCGTCGGCGAGCGTCGCGAGCATGCGCGCGAGCGCGAGGATCGGGTCGGGGACGAGCCCGCCGGCCATGCCGCTGTGCACCGGACCGTCGAGCGCGCGCACCCGCACGTCGACCCCGGCCAGGCCCCGCAACGAGTAGGTGAGCCCCGGGACACCCACCTTCCAGTTGCCCGCGTCGGCGAGCAGCAGCACGTCGGACTGCAGCTCGGCGACGTGGTCGGCGAGGAACCGGCCGAGGCCGGGTGAGCCGATCTCCTCCTCACCCTCGGCGAGCACCTTCACGTTGCACGGCAGCGCGCCGGTCGCGCCGAGCCAGCCGCGCACCACGGCGAGGTGCGCGACCACGCCTGCCTTGTCGTCGGCGGTGCCACGCCCGAACAGGCGGCCGTCGATCTCGCGGGGCTCGAACGGATCGCCGGTCCAGCGGTCGACGTAGCCCGGAGGCTGGACGTCGTGGTGCGCGTACAACAGCACGGTCGGGGCGCCGGGTTGGTTGGTCCACTCGCCGACGACGTACGGATGCCCACCGTCGACCACGATCTGGCGCACGGACTCGAGCCCCGATTCCTCCATGAGCACCTCGACCGCGTCGGCGCTCGCGCGCACGTCAGCCGCGTGCGCGGGATCGGCGCTGATGCTCGGGATTCGTACGAGGTGGTCGAGCTCGCGGCGCGCGCGCTCGACGTCGACGTCGGCGTCGGCGTCGGGGATCATCGGGTGAGCTCCTCGTACCAGAGCGGTGCCTTCTTGCGCGCCCACTTGGCGGAGATCTCGCCGCCGAGCATGGCTTCGAGCGAGTCCTGGTCGCGGAGCGCGAAGAAGATGTGGCCGAGCACCGCGACCCAGATGCCGAGCGCGAACCAGTCGTGCGCGAACGTCGCGCCCGTGCGCCAGTCGAGCGGGAACGCGTCGAACCAGTGCATGATCGAACCGGTGCCCAACATCACGACCCCGGCGCCGACGACGAACGCGGTGTTGAGCTTCTGCCCGGGGTTGAACTTGCCGAGCCGCACATCGTGTCGCCGCTTGCGACGCAACCATCGTGCGTCGTCGCGACTCCATCGGTTCAGACGGCCGAGGTCGGTGCGCAGGCGCGCGCCGCGCCGTCCGGCGATCGCCATGAGGACCGGGATCGGGAGGAACAGCCCCGAGTACACGTGCACGTTGCGGACGAACTCGCGGTGTCCCACCAACGTGGAGATCGGCCCGGCGTAGAGCGCCGCACCGGTGAGCATGAGGATGCCGAACAGCGCTGCGTTCACCCAGTGGAGCGTGCGCTCGACGCGATCGAAGCGCAGGAGTGTGGTGGGCGGCGGTCGCTCGACCACGATGCCCGCGATCTCGATGTCGGGATTGGCGTCAGGTGGCATCGTCGTCGCGCCCGTTGGACTTGCCGACCCAGGCGTCGACGGCGTAGCCGCGCGTCTCCCAGTAGCCCTCTTGGACGTGTTTCGTGAGCACGATGGTGTCGAGCCACTTCAAGGACTTGTAGCCGTACATCGGCGCGACGTAGAGGCGAACGGGGCCGCCGTGCTCGTCGGAGAGTGGTGATCCTTCGAGCTCGTACGCGACGAGCACGTCGCGGCGGCGTGCCTGTTCCATCGTGAGGCTCTCGGAGTAGGCGCCGTCGAACGACGTGAAGTGCACGGCGCGGGCCTCGGGTTGCACACCCGCGCGGTCGAGCACGTCGCCGAGCCGCACGCCCTTCCAGGCGACGTCGTGCACGCGCCAGCCGGTGACGCACTGGAAGTCGCGGGTGAACGCCGTGGGTTCCATGGCGGTGATATCGGCGTAGGAGAGGGTGATCTCCTCGTCGACGAGGCCCTTCACCCGGAGCCGGTACCGGTCTCGCGAGCGGGAGGGCAGGTCGCCCGTCACCGTGTAGATACGGAACCGCCCGATGGGGAGGAGCGAGGCGAGGCCGGTGCCGTCCTTGGCGATCAGGGGGCCCACCGCCCGTTCGAGCCAGTCCTGCGCTCGAGCTCCGAGCAGCACCCCCACGGCACCGAGGCCCACCAGGCCGACGAACACCCGCCGCCCGACTGGGGTGCCGCCTGTCTCACTCATCACACTGAGGATACGGAGCAGAGTGGCTCCGAGATGATACGCGGCAGGAAAGCCTGCGAAGATACGCCGGAAGCGCCCCCACCAGAGTGGAGGACCATGGCGACGACCGGTACTGCGACCTACGAGCTCCCGGGTTTCCAGGGCGAGCTCTTCTACCCCGGTGATGCGGGCTACGACGACGCCCGCGCTCTGTTCAACGGGATGATCGACCGATCACCGGCGCTGATTGCCCGCTGCTCGTCGGATGACGACGTGGTTGCAGCCGTGAATCTGGCGCGCACCCAGGGCATCGCGCTGTCGGTGTTCGGCGGTGGTCACGGCGTGACGGGTTCCGCGATGGTCGACGGTGGGATCTGCGTGGACTTGCGCGGGATGAAGGGCATCAGCGTGGACCCGAAGGCGCAGACGGTGCGGGCCGAGGGCGGCCTCACCTGGGGCGAGTTCGACGCTGCGACCGCGGAGCACGGGCTCGTGGTCACCGGAGGGCGGGCGACCACCACCGGTATCGCCGGTCTCGCGCTCGGCAGTGGGAGTGGCTGGATCGAGCGCAAGTTCGGGTTCGCGTGCGACAACCTGATCGAGGTGGAGCTCGTCACCGCCGACGGCCGCAAAGTGCGGGCGTCGGAAACCGAGAACGCCGAGCTGTTCTGGGGCCTGCGCGGTGGGGGCGGCAACTTCGGCGTTGTCACCGCGTTCCACTTCCAGCTTCACCCGCTGCCGCCCCTGATCCTTGGGGGCATGTTGATCTACCCCGCGGCGGTCGGAAACGACCTGCTCCGCTTCTATCGCGCTTTCATGCTCGCGGCACCCGACGAAGTCGGAGGCGGCGTGGCCTTCATCACCGCGCCGCCCGCGCCCTTCGTCCCGCCAGAAGTGCAAGGCCATCCCGTCATCGGAATCGTGGTGTCGTACGCGGGCGACGTCGACGAAGGCGCGCGCGTGTTCGCACCGTTGCGCGAGTGGGGCCCGCCGGCGATCGACCTCGTGGAGCCCATGCCCTACGTCGCCGTGCAGCAGCTCGTCGAGGCCGGGTTCCCGAAGGGTTTGCGGAACTACTGGACGGCCGACTTCTACGACACGCTCCCCGACAAGGCAATCGACGTGCTCGTCGAGCACGCGACGAATCCGGTGTCACCGCACAGTCAGATGTTGCTCATACCCGGCGGCGGCGCGATCTCGCGCGTGCCGGAGGACGCCATGGCGTTCGGCCAGCGTCACGCGGAGTGGAACATCCACTACCTGTCGATGTGGGAGCAGCCCGCCGACGACACCAAGAACATCGAGTACACGCGCGCGATCTCCGGAGCGATGAAGCCGTGGGCGTCGGGGCGCGTGTACCTCAACTTCATCGGCGACGAAGGTCAGGAGCGGGTCGAGTCGGGGTTCGGACCCGAGACGTATCCGCGCCTCCAAGCCCTCAAGAAGCAGTGGGACCCCGACAACCTGTTCCGCCACAACCAGAACATCAAACCCGCGTAGCCCTCAGTGCGAACTTGCGTCGTCTGTGGGCGCTCTACGACCTCGAACGACGCAGGTTCGGTGGTGGATTAGGCGCCGTACTTGGCGAGGCGGCCCGCGTTGGCGAGCATCAAGGCCATCAGGTCTTTGGTGGGGCGGATGCCGAGCATGCCGTGACGGCACCAGCGCTCGCCGAAGCGGTCGGTGTCGTCGCGACCGCAGCGCTCGCTCCACAGCAGTGTGGGTACCGGGTGCCACGAGTGCGCGGCCATCTGCGACGGCGTGGAGTGGTCGCCGCTGACGACGATCACATCGGGGCCGAGCGCGCGCAGCTCGGGTACGACCGCGTCGAACGTCTCGATCGCGGCGATCTTGCGCGCGCGGTCGCCGTCTTCACCGGCGGAGTCGGTGTACTTATAGTGCAGGAAGAAGTAGTCGTAGCTGCTCCACGCGTCGAGCAGCAGCCCGAGCTGCGCAGCGAGATCCGCGGGCCGACCGAGCACGTCCATGCCGAGCAGGTGCGCGATCCCGCGGTACATCGGGTATACGGCGACCGCGGCCGCGTGGAGTCCGTAGCGCTCCTCGAAGCTCGGGAGCTCCCGGTGCGTGTCGAAGCCGCGCAGCAGCACGACGTTGGCGCTGGCGTCGCTCGCGAGTGTGTCGCGGATTTGCGCGTCGAGCTCGACGACCAGATCGGCGGTGCGTTTCGCTTCGGGCGCGAGCGACGACGGCGCGAGCGGCGGCACGCCGGTCTGCTGCGGGTCGGTGTCGCCCAGGCGCGCGTCGAGCCCGTCGCCGCGCAGCACGACCAGCAGCCGGTGCTCGCGCTCGTGCCGGAAGAACACCTCGACTCCCGGGAGGTGCACCGCGGCCTGCAGCCGAGCGACGACGGCCTGCGCTTCCGCGTCGGGGATGCGCCCGGCGCGCCGGTCGGTGACGACGCCGCCGGGCCCGAGCGTGGCGAGATTGCCGCGCGCCGCGACGTCGCCCGCCTCGAGCTCGAAGTCGAGACCGGCGGCCGAGAGCGCGCCGCGCCCGAGCTCGAACTGCTCCGGGTCGTAGCCGAAGAGGCCGAGGTGGCCGGGCCCCGAGCCGGGCGTGATCCCGGGGCCGACGGGCTCGCAGAGCCCGGTGATCCCCTCGGCCGCGAGCCGGTCGAGGTTGGGGGTGACGGCCTCCTCGAGCTCGGTGCCGTGCTCCGCGTCGGCGTAGCCGCCGAGGCCGTCCATCACGATGAGCAGGATCTTGGTGTCGGCGGGCTGGATCAGATCGGACGGGTCCATTCGCTCCACGCTACTTTCCACGCCGTGCCCGACACTCTGCCCGAGTCGATCTTCCATCTCGACGGCGACGTCGCCGTCCCGACCGAGCTCGCGCGCGGTCCCTGGTCGCCGCACGCACAGCACGGCGGTGCGCCGTCGGCGCTGCTCGCGGGCGTGCTCGAACGCGTCGACGCGGGTCCGCCGGCGTTCACCGTCCGCCTCACGGTCGACCTCATGCGTCCGGTGCCACTTGCGCCGTTGCGCATCGCGACGCGCGTCGTGCGTCCGGGCAAGAAGCTGCAGATCGTCGAAGCCTCGCTCTACGACGGCGACATCGAGGTTGCGCGCGCGACCGCGCTCAGGTTGCGCACGTTGGACGACGAGCTCGACACGAGCTGGCAGGCGCCCGACGTGGCGGTGCTCGCGCCTCCGAGCGGACCGTCGGCGTTCCCGCGGATGGAGAGCGGGCAGCTCGGGTACTGGAACGCGGTCGAGATGAGCCCGATCGTCGGCGAGCTCTTCGTGCCCGGGCCGGCAGCCGTGTGGTTCCGCCTGCGTGTACCCGTGGTGGCGGGCGAGGAGCCGTCGCCGCTGCAGCGGGTGGCCGCGGTGGCGGACTTCGGGAATGGCGTGGGATCGGGCATCGACCGCAGCCGGCTCTCGTTCATCAACGCCGACGTCACCATCACGCTGCACCGGCTCCCGGTAGGCGAGTGGGTGGCGCTCGACGGCGTGATGTTCGCCGAGCCGACCGGGATCGGCGTTGCCGAGACCGTGCTGCACGACCAGCGTGGCCGAATCGGGCGTGGCGTGCAGGCCGTGATCCTCGAGGAACTGAGGGGCGCCTGACTCTGGGTCGCTCGCTTTCGAATCGGGGATACCCCGATTCGCGGCCGCTTGCTCCCGGCTAGCGACGGCCGGAGTTGGGCCGTTTGCCGTGGTTGGCCTTGTTGCGCCGTGAGCGCAGCTTGCGCTTGGTGGTCTTCTTGCTCATGTGCGAGTGACTCCCCGGTGTCGGCCGATGCAGGGTAGCGGATCGATTCGGATCGGGGGTCGCCGCGTAGGCTCGACCCCCTTGGAACGTCTCGGGCTCGTCGGCCTCCCCAACAGCGGCAAGTCGAGCCTCTTCAACGCGCTCACGGGTGCATCGTCGGTGGTTGCCGCGCACCCCTTCTCGACCACCGAGACCACCGTGGGGATCGCGCACGTGTCCGACGAGCGGGTCGATCTGCTGGGCGAGATGTCGCACTCGAAGAAGCTCGTGTACACGAGCTTCGAGATCCTCGACATCGCCGCGCTCGTGAAGGGATCGAGCGGCGGGGAGGGGCTCGGAAACTCCTTCCTCGGCTCGCTGCGCGACTGCGACGCCATCCTGTTCGTGCTGCGGGCCTTCGAGGACGACGCCGTCCCCGGCGACACCGATCCGGCGGCGGCGCTCGACACGCTCGAGCTCGAGCTCGTGCTCGCCGACCTCGCGTCGGCTGAGGGCCGGCTCTCCCGGCAACAGCGGGCGGCCAAGGGCGACAAGACGCTGGCGGGCGAGGTCGCGGCACTGGCGCGGGCCGTGGCCGTGCTCGGCGACGGCGTGCCGATCTACCGGTCGGATCTCACGGGCGACGAGCGGGAACACCTTGCCGCCGCGTTCCTGCTCACCGACAAGCCGGTGCTCGTGGTGGTGAACATCGGCGAGGACCAGCTCGACCGGGCTGACGAAGTCGCGTCGAGCGTGTCGAGGGGTGACGACGTACTCGCAGTGTGCCTGCAGCTCGAAGCCGAGGCTGGGGCACTCGACCCGGATTCGCGCGCCGAGATGCTCGAGGGGCTCGGGCTCGGCATCGGTGTCCTCCCGCGCGTCGCGCGGGCGGCGTATCACCTGCTCGGCCGGCGCACCTTCCTGACCACCGGCGACAAGGAGACGCGCGCGTGGACGTTCCGCGCCGGTTCCAAGGCACCCGAATGCGCAGGGGTGATCCACTCCGATCTGCAACGCGGCTTCATCCGCGCGGAGGTGATCGAGTGGCGCGAGCTGCTCGAGATCGGGTCGTGGGCGAAGGCCAAGGAGCAGGGTCGGCTCCGCGTCGAGGGGAAGGACTACATCGTCCTGGACGGCGACGTACTCGAGATCCGCTTCAACGTGTGACCCCCTGCTATGTGGCTCGTGCGTGAGGGTGACGTGCTCGCAACCGCCGAGGTGACGCGCGACTCGCGCGCGCGCCGTCGCGGCCTACTCGGCCGCCGTCGAAGGTGTCCTCGTGCTGCGGCCGTGTCGACACGTGCACACGTTCGGCATGCGGTTTCCGATCGATGTCGCCTTCTGCGCGGTGACCGGGGTCGTGCTGCGCACGTGCACGCTGCCTCCGCGTCGACTCTCGCCCGTCGTGCCTCGCGCCGCGTTCGCGATCGAGGCGGCGGCGGGAGCATTCGACAGGTGGAAGCTCCGGGCCGGCGACCGGGTCGAGCTCCGCGGATGACCGACGCACCGCACGATCCATTGGGCGGCGCGCTGATCCTCGTTGCCACGCCGATCGGGAACCTGGGCGACCTCCCGCCGCGCGCGGTCGAGGCCTTGCGCGCCGCGGATGTGATCGCGGCCGAAGACACGCGACGCGCACGCGCGTTGCTCACCCACGCGGGCGTGCCGGCAGCCGGCCGTCTGCGCGCAGTGCACGCGCACAACGAACGTGAGAGCGCGCTCGTCGTCGTCGACGCGGTGATGTCCGGTCAGCGAGTCGCGTACGTGACCGACGCCGGCATGCCCGGAATCTCGGATCCCGGCGAGCGACTCGTGCGCGCGTGCCTCGACGCGGGACTCGCGGTGGAAGTGGTCCCGGGCCCGAGCGCGGTGCTCACGGCGCTCGTGCTGTCGGGCTTGCCCACCGACCGTTTCGTGTTCGAGGGCTTCCTGCCCCGGCGCGGCCCCGTGCGCCGCGAGCGCATCGCGGCGCTCGCGGGCGAGCGACGAACGTCCGTGCTGTTCGAAGCTCCGGGCCGAGTCCTGGGCACCTTGTCGGACCTGCTGGCCGCGTGCGGGCCGTTCCGCGAGGTGGCCGTCGCCCGTGAGCTCACGAAGATCTACGAGGAGGTGTGGCGCGGCGCGCTGTCCGAGGCGGTGGCGCACGCAGCGTCGACCGAGGCCCGCGGGGAGCATGTGATCGTGCTCGCACCCGCGCCGGAGCCGCCCGCCGCGAGCGACGACGAGGTCGATGCCCATGTGGAGGCCGCGCTCGCCGAGGGACTGTCGACGCGCGACGCCGCGGCGCGGGTGGCGCGCGACCTCGGTGTGTCGCGGCGACGCGGCTACGACACCGCGACCCGTCTGCGCCAGAAGAAGAAGGACCGGTCGCAGAAGGAAGAGAAAGAGAGCCAATAGATAGAGTTGGCTGCCATGCCGCGCCCGTTCTACGTGACAACACCGATCTACTACCCGAACGACGCGCCCCACATCGGTCACGCGTACACGTCGGTTGCGGCCGACACGCTGGCCCGCTGGCGGCGCCTGTGGGGCGACGATGTCGTGTTTCTCACCGGCACCGACGAGCACGGCACCAAGATCCAGCGGGCGGCCGAGGCGCAGGGCATCACTCCCCAAGAGATGGTCGACCGCACGAGCGCGCAGTTCCGTGAGCTCACGCCACTGCTCGACCTCACGAACACCGACTTCATCCGCACCACCGAGCCGCGGCACGAGCGCGCGGTGCAGCAGTTCCTCCAGGCGGTCTACGACGCCGGCGCCATCGAGCTCGGTACCTACGAAGGGCTCTACTGCGTCGCGTGCGAGGCGTACTACACCGAGGACGAGTTGGTCGACGGCATGTGCCCGGTGCACGGCACGCCGGTCGAGCGCGTCACCGAGGAGAACTACTTCTTCAAGCTGTCCCAGTACGAGCAGCGACTGCTCGATCACTACGACGCGCATCCCGGGGCGGTGCAGCCCGCGACGCGGCGCAACGAAGTGCTGGGCTTCATCCGTCAGGGCCTCACCGACTTCTCGATGAGCCGCAAGTCGGTGTCGTGGGGGATCCCGCTGCCGTGGGATCCGAACCACACGTGTTACGTGTGGTTCGACGCGCTGTTCAACTATTGCAGCGCGATCGGGTACGGCAGCGATCCCGAGCGGTTCAATCGCTACTGGCCGGTCGACTACCACCTGGTGGGCAAGGACATCCTGCGGTTCCACGCGGTCTACTGGCCCGCGATGTTGATGGCGGCCGACCTCGCGCCACCGAAGTGTGTGTTCGCGCACGGGTGGCTGCTCGTCGGTGGCGAGAAGATGTCGAAGACGCGCGCCAACCAAATCGCGCCGGCGGAACTCGTTACCGAGTTCGGTGTCGACGGGTTCCGTTATCACTTCCTGCGCGACCAGCACTTTGGTCCCGACGGCGACATCAGCTACGAAGCCGCGGTCACGCGCTACAACGCCGACCTCGCAAACAACTTCGGCAACCTCGCCAGCCGCGTGCTCAACATGGCGATGAGCTACTGCGACGGTGTCGTCCCCGGTACGCGCGACGACGGCCCGCTGATGCCGTCGGCCGAGAGCGCGTTTGCACGCCTGTCCTCGAGTATGGAGAAGCTCGACTACTCCAACGGTTTCGGCGCGGTGTGGGACCTCATCCGCGACACGAACTCGTACATCGAGGACCGTCAACCGTGGGCACTCAACAAGGCGGGTGACTCCGCGACGGCAGCTGCGGTGCTCGGCGACTGCCTCGAGGCGCTGCGCGTGGTGGCCCTGCTGTCGTCGCCGTTGATCCCGCGTGCGTCGGCCGAGCTGTGGCGGCGGCTCGGGCTGCCCGGCCACCCCGCCGACCAGCGGCTCCCCGACGCGGCGGCGTGGGGGCTCCTTCCCGCGGGGTCCCCGCTGGAGAAGGGCGCGCCGCTGTTTCCCCGCATCGAGACGTGACCTGGGTCGACAGCCACTGCCATCTTCCGTCGCTCAGCGGCGGAGCCGACGCCGCGCTCGAGCGCGCCCGGGCCGCAGGCGTGGAAGCGGTTGTGTGCGTGGGCACTGATCTCGTGGCGTCGCGGGCTTCGATCGAGGTCGCCGCTCACCACGACGACGTGGTGGCCACCGTTGGCCTGCACCCCCACGTTGCGTCGAAGCTCGCAGTCGTTTGGGACGAGCTCGAGGAACTGGCGCGCACGCGGTCGGTCGTCGCGGTCGGTGAGACCGGGTTCGACTTCTATTACGGGCACTCGCCGGCCGAAGACCAGGAGGCCGCGTTCCGGGCGCAGATCGCGCTGGCCCATCGGCTCGGACTCGCGCTCGTGATCCACACACGCGACGCGTGGGACGACACGTTCCGCGTGCTCGCCGACGAGGGCGTGCCCGACCGCACCGTGTTCCACTGCTTCACGGGTGGTCCCGACGAGGCTCGCCGTGCGCTGGCGCTCGGCGCGTACCTCTCGTTCAGCGGGATCGTGTCGTTCAAGAATGCGGACGACGTGCGCGCCGCCGCCGCGCTCACGCCGCTCGACCGCATGCTCGTCGAGACCGATGCGCCCTACCTCGCGCCGGTCCCACACCGCGGACGCGAGAACGAACCCGCGTGGGTGGCGGACGTCGGCGCCGCGCTCGCGGCCGCCACGGGCCGTTCGGCTGACGAAACCGCGGCCTCGACCCGGGAGACCGCGGCCGCGGTGTTCGGGCATCCTCGGGCGCCGGCGCACCCCGTCTGACCTGCCCGGATGCGGAGGGTGTTGGCCGAGCCGAGACCCGTTGGCTACGTTCCCAGTGTCCCCACGCCTCGCCGGGAGGGCGGACCCGATCGCCGAGCACGCCAGCCGCCACGCGAGCCGGACACCCGGTTCGCGTCCACATCGTCAGCAGGTCCGCCGCACGCGGATGCCGCGCTTGGGCGCGCATTCCGTCCGGCCGTCACCTGCGCGCGCCGTGCCGTACGACCCCGATTCGTGGCTTCCGGTCCCTGATCCGTCGGCTTTGCCGTCGCTCGAGGACCTCTCGCTCGACGCGTTGGTATCGCCATCGCCGGCCCGGGCCGAACCTCACGACCCCGCCGCGTGGCTGCCCCTCCCCGACGACCTCGGGGCGCTGCCATCGTTGGACGAGCTGCTCGCGCCGTCACCCGAAGTCCGTGCCGCTGTCATCGAAGACGCCGAAGCCGTCGTGCGCGAGGCCGCGGCGGCGGCCGAAGCGGTGGTGGCGCCGTCTCCCGCGCGCGCCGAGCCGCACGACGCCGCGGCGTGGCTGCCCGTGCCCGATCCTCACACGCTCGTCACCATCCCGGAGCTCGCAGCCGGGTTCGGCCCGCCGGCGCGGCCCCGCGAGCGCCGTCGCGTGGCCCGAAACTTGGCGAGCCTGCGCTCGCTGCTGCTCGTCCTGCTCGTAGCCGCGACCATCGCGGTGGGAGTACAAGTGGTCAACGGCAACGGTGCTCCGGCCGTGCGCGCCGCGTCCTTCCGGATCACCGTCGACGTCGACGGTGTGGTCCGCACCGTGAGTACCACCGAGCGGAGCGCGCAGGGTCTCATGCGCACCCTGCACGTCGGCAAGCTGGTCGCGGTGCGGAACATCCCGGGGCGTCTGCACGTGGGGTCGGAGGTCGTGCTCCGCACGCGTCACAACGGCGTCCTTGCGGTCGACGGCCAGATGCTGCGCTTCGACTCCGCGTCGCGCACCGTCGACGAACTGCTCGCTTCGTACAAGGTCGTGCTGTCCGGTGACGACTACATCCAGCCCGCGCACGACGCGCTGCTCGCCAACGGGCAGACGATCACGGTCACGCGCGTCGGCGACGACACGAAGCAGCGGTTCGAGAAGATCCCGTTCACCGAAGAACAGCAGCCCGATCCGAACATCAACATCGGCGAGACGAGTCTACTGCGCGCCGGTGTGAACGGAACGACGACGATCACATACCGCGAGCGGATCGAGAACGGTGTCGCGGTGGCCACCACCATTCTCTCCAAGGTTCGGTCGCGCGAGCCGGTGTCGCGGATCGTCGGCTACGGCACCAAGGCCGACTGGCACTGGGACGCGCTCGCCGCGTGCGAGTCGGGCGGGAGGTGGAGCACCATCGACGGTGCCCCGGGCGGCTACGACGGCGGGCTCGGTATCGCGCGCAGCACATGGGCCGTGTTCGGCGGGCGCGAGTTCGCGCCGATCGCGGGTCAGGCCACCCGCGAGGAACAGATCACCGTGGGGGAGCGGATCTACGCCGCCCACGGCTGGTCCGCGTGGGGCTGCGCACGCAACGCGTTGCACTGGTAGTTCGCGGGTGAGGGTGTTCGGGCTCCGATAGCTTGTGCGCCCCATGGACATGCTCACGCCGGCGACAGTCCGCGCGCTGCTGACGGAGCACGGGATCCGTCCGAAGAAGAGCCTCGGACAGCACTTCCTCGCCGATCCCAACACCGCGCGGCGGGTGACGACCCTCGCCGCGGTGCAGCCCGGCGATGCCGTCCTCGAGATCGGCCCCGGCCTCGGCTCGCTGACCCTCGCGCTCCTCGAGCGCGGCGCGCGCGTACTCGCGCTCGAGGTGGATGCCACGCTCGCACGCGTGCTCGAGTCGGTGCTCGATCGGGCAGGGGTCGGGCGTGACACGGTCGAGGTGCGAGTGGCCGATGCGGCGTCCGTCGACTGGTCGGCGGTGTTGATGGACGGCTCCGAGTGGTCGTGCGTGTCGAATCTCCCCTACAACGTGGCGGTACCCGTAGTGGTGCGGCTGCTCGAGGGGGCGCCGGCCGTCACTCGGATCGTGGTGATGGTGCAGCGAGAGGTGGGGGAACGACTTGCGGCGGGGCCCGGCGATCCTGAATACGGAGCGGTGTCGGTGAAGGTTGCCTACTACGCCGCTGCCTCGTTGCTCGGCACCGTGCCGCCGACGGTGTTCGTCCCGCGACCGAAGGTGGAGTCTGCGCTCGTGGGCCTGCGCCGGCGGGAGGCACCGCCGGTGTCGGTGCCGTCGGAGGCCGAACTGTTCGCGCTCGTCCGCAGCGGGTTCGCGCAGCGGCGCAAGATGCTCCGCAGCTCGCTGCGTCCGGTGCTCGGCGCGCAGGCCGCGCAGGTGCTCGAAGCTGCCGGTGTGGCGCCCACTGCGCGTGCAGAGACGCTCGGCCTGGAGGAGTGGGCGGCGCTCGCTCGGAGCGCGGCAGCAGCATGAGGCTCGCACGCGTGCGCGCCACCGCGTACCCGAAGCTCACGCTCTCGTTGCGGGTCCTCGGGCGGCGTCCTGATGGCTTCCACGACCTCGACGCGCTGGTCGTGTCGCTCGGCCAGCCGCACGACGTGCTCGAGGCGTACGCGGTACCGGCGCCGGGTGGCGTGCAGGTGGAAGTGGTCGGCGACGACGCGGCGAAGGACGTGCCCACCGACCATCGAAATCTCGCGTTCATCGCGGCGGAGAAGCTCCTGGTGCGCGCGGGTCGCTCGGGGCACGGCGTCCGCCTCGTCGTGCGAAAGCAGATTCCTCCGGGCGCCGGGCTCGGCGGTGCGTCGGCGGACGCCGCGGCCGCGCTGCTCACGGTTCGCCGGCTCCTCGACGTCGACGTCGACGACGCGGGCATCGCCGAGCTCGCGGCCGAGATCGGTTCCGACGTGTCGTTCTGCGTGTGGGGTGGCGCGGCCTGGATGCGCGGGCGCGGCGAAGTGATCGAGGACGTGTCGCTGCCGCACGGTATTGGTTTCGTCGTCGCGATCCCCCCGTTCCGCCTGTCGACGCAGGAGGTGTACCGCACGTGGGACGATATGGGCGGCCCGCGCGCCACGCGCACCGTGCCCGCACCGCGTCGGGTGAGCGCGCTCCTGCCCGAGCTTGCGAACGATCTCGAGCCGGCGGCCGAGGCGCTCGAGCCACGCCTGGTGGAGTTCCGCACCGCGCTCGAGGCAACCACCGAGCGTCCCGCGTTGCTCGCCGGGAGCGGATCGGCCTATGTGGTGCCGGTGCAGGACGCACGCGCGCTCCCGCGCCTGGCCGAGGAAGTGAGCCGTCGCCTGCGTGTCCCCGTGGTCGGCACCACGACCGTCTCGCGCGGCGTGCGCCTCGCCTGATCTCGCAACGAACCTGCGTCAGCAGAGGGCGTATAGCGCCCACAGCTGACGCAAGTTGGAGGTCGGGTGCCTCAGCGGCCCTGCTGGCGGCGCTGCCAGCGCGTGCGCTTGAGAAGCTTCTTGTGCTTCTTCTTCCGCATTCGCTTGCGGCGCTTCTTGATCAGGGAGCCCATGGCGGCGTGAACGCTAGTCGCGCAACGGCTTTGCGCCACAACCGTGTCCAAAACTCCGGCCGGTCGAGAGTAGGGTCGAGGGAACGATCGGGGGTGGTGTAACGGCAGCACGGGGTCCTTTGGAGTCCCAAGTCGAGGTTCGAGACCTCGCCCCCGAGCCACGACCACCTCGTGAGGGAAAGCGCAACGAGCGAGCCAGAACGAGTGAGAAGGGGAAGGAAAGCACGAGAGATGCCCGGTCAGCACCGTCGCCCGCTCTCTGCTGTCGTGCCCGCCGCAGGCGAGGGCACGCGCATGCGGTCCGGCACGCCCAAGATGCTGCACCCGCTGTGCGGCCGTCCCATGGTCCTGCACGTGCTCGACTCCCTCGCCGCGCTCCCGCTCGACCGAATCGTGGTCGTCGTCGGTCACGGCGCCGAAGACGTGGCGAAGACCATCCAGGAGAACCTCGTCACCGACGTGCCGGTCGAGTTCGTCGAGCAGACCGTCCAGCGCGGCACCGGCGACGCGGTCGCGGTGGGACTCACGGCGTTCGCGGACGAGCTCGACGGCGAGGACGACGTACTCGTCGTGTTCGCCGATGCACCGCTGCTCCGCCCCGAGACGCTCGCGATGCTCGCTACCGAGCATCGTCTCGGCGACGCGGCAGCAACGCTGCTCACCGCGCGACTCGACGACCCGTCGAGCTACGGGCGTGTGGTGCGTGACGCGAGCGATCACGTCGAGCGCATCGTCGAAGAGCCGGACGCCACGCCCGAAGAGCTCGCGCTCGACGAAGTCAACCCGTCGATCTACTGCTTCCGGCGCGGGCTTCTCGCGCCCGCTTTGCGCCGTCTCGTTCCCGAGAACGCGCAGGGCGAGTACTACCTCACCGACGTCGTCGCCGTGCTGCGCCAGGCCGGGCACGTCGTCGACGGCATCGAGGTCGACGACCCAATGGAGGTCTTGCAGGTCAACGACCGCGCGCAGCTCGCGGTGGCCGAGGCCGAGCTGCGGAGGCGCATCAACGACCGATGGATGCGGGCCGGCGTCACGATGGTCGATCCCAGCCACACCTACATCGACGCATCGGTCGAGCTCGAACCCGACATCCGCTTGCTGCCGGGCACGATCCTCGAGGGGCACACCGTCGTGCACGGCGGCTCGGTGATCGGGCCCGACGTACAGCTCGTCGACACCGTCGTCGGGCGCGACGTCGTGATCCGCCAGTCGGTCGCGTTCGAGTGCGAGATCGGCGACCGGGTTACCTGCGGCCCGTACGCGTCGTTGCGTCCGGGCACCCGAGTGGCCGACGACGCGCATCTCGGGACATTCGTCGAGATCAAGAACAGCGAGATCGGTACCGGCGCCAAAGTGCCGCACCTCTCCTACGTGGGCGACGCCGACGTAGGAGAGCGCACCAATATCGGGGCGGGCAACATCACCGCGAACTACGACGGGCGCCGGAAGCATCGCACGAAGATCGGCAAAGACGTACGCAGCGGGTCGAACACCGTCTTCGTTGCACCGGTCGAGGTAGGCGACGGCGCACACACGGGGGCGGGCGCGGTGGTGAACCGTGACGTGCCGCCGGGTGCGATGGCCAAAGGTGTGCCGGCGAGGATCGAGGAAGAGTGGGTGGCGAAGCGCGACAATGACGAGGCGGACGACGGAGAGAACGGCGAAGGGGCGTAACCCGATGGAGTTGGTCTCGAAGAAGCGGTTGCTGCTCTTCGCGGGTCGTGGCCACACCGCGCTCTCCGAGGAGATCGCCGAGAACCTGAAAGTTCCGCTCGCGCCGGTGACGCTCTCGAGCTTCTCCAACGGCGAGCTGTACTGCCGCTACGACGACAGCATCCGCGGTGCCGACGTGTTCGTGCTCCAGACGCACTGCGAGCCGATCAACGATCGCATCATCGAGCAGCTCATCATGATCGACGCCGCGAAGCGCGCGTCGGCGCGCCGTATCACGGCGGTGTCACCGTTCTACGGCTACGCGCGTCAAGATCGGAAGGCAGAGGGACGCGAGCCGATCACCGCGCGTCTTCTCGCCGACTTGCTCACCGCCTCGGGTGCCGATCGCGTCGTCACCGTCGACCTGCACACGGGGCAGATCCAGGGGTTCTTCGACTTCCCGGTCGACCACCTCACCGCGGTGCCGCTGATCGCCGACTACGTGGGCCGCGAGATCACGGGCGAAGCCGTCACTGTTGTCGCTCCCGACGCGGGTGGCGGCAAGCTCGCCCGCCGGTTCGCGAACTGCCTCGTCGAGACCGGCACCGCCGCCGAGCTCGCGTTCGTCGACAAGCACCGCCCGAAGGGCACGCATAACGTCGCCGTCGCCACCGAGGTGGTCGGCGCGGTCGAGGGGCGCACCTGCGTGCTGATCGACGACATGATCGACACCGGCGGCACGCTCACGAGCGCGGCGCAGCTCCTCGTGGAGCGCGGCGCGGAGTCGATCATCATCGCCGCCACCCACGGCCTGCTGTCCGGCCCCGCCGTCGACAGGCTCAAGAACGCTCCTATCCGCGAGGTCGTCGTCACGAACACGCTGCCGATCCCCGACGACAAGCACTTCGACAGCCTCACGGTGCTCTCGATCGCGCCGATCGTTGCCGAGGCGCTCGACGCCGTGTTCTGCGACACCAGCGTCAGCGAGATCTTCCGGGGCGACAACCTGTAGACTGACGGGCCTTCCGACCGCCCTATCTCCCGGCCCTTCCTCGGCTCCGAAAGGTTCCGCGCGCCATGCCCGACATCACCCTCGCTGCAGTTCCGCGGTCTGACCTCGGCTCCCGCCCTGCCGGGCGGCTGCGCCGCGAGGGCTTTGTGCCGGCCGTCGTGTACGGCCTCGGCAACGACACCGTCACCGTCACCGTGCCGTCGCGCGACCTTGGCCGCATCCTCTCGGGGGAGAGTGGCGCCAACACGTTGATCAACCTCGAGCTGGGTGGCGACTCCATGCTCACTCTCGTCCGGCAGATCCAGCGCCACCCCACGCGGGATGAGCTGGTCCACGTCGACTTCATCCGTATCCGCCGCGACGTCGCGGTGGCCGCCGATGTGCCGCTGCACCTCCTGGGCGAGCCCGCGGGCGTGCGCGACGGCGGACTGCTCGAGCAACTCGTGTTCAGCGTCACCGTGGAAGCCATGCCGGGGAACATTCCGGTGGTGTTCGAGCTCGACGTGTCGGAGCTCGTGATCGGTGACCAGCGCCGTGCGTCCGACCTCTCACTCCCGGCCGACGTCACGACCCAACTCGATCCCGAGACCGTCGTCGCACAGGTCGCGGCACCGCGCGTCGTGGTCGAGGAAGAGGTCGAGGAGGAGCCGGTCGAGGGCGAAGAGGGCGAGGCCGTCGAAGGCGCCGCTGCCGAGGCGCCGAGTGGGGCGCCGTCCGAGGGCGGCGACGGCGGCGAGTAGCTCGCCGTGAGACTGCGGCGGCCCGGTCGCGCGCCGCGCTCGGGCACGCGCGCCGACCTGCTCGTCGTGGGGCTCGGCAATCCGGGCGACGAGTACGCACACACGCGGCACAACGTCGGCGCGGACACGGTCGAGCTGCTCGCCAAGCGTCAGGGCGCGTCGCTGCGCAAGAGCAAAGAGCGGGCGCGGACAGTCGAGGTCACGATCGGCGGCAAGCGCGTCGCGCTCGCGGTGCCGCTCACGTTCATGAACGACTCCGGCCTCGCGGTCGCCGCGTTGGCGCGCCGGTTCGGCGTGGAGCCCACCCAGATCGTGATCGTGCACGACGAGCTCGACCTTCCCACTGCCGTGCTGCGGGTGAAGTCGGGTGGCGGGCTCGCGGGCCACAACGGCCTCCGTTCGATCTCGTCGCACCTGCACTCCGACGACTATCAGCGCGTGCGCATCGGCGTCGACAAGCCGCAGTCGAAGGAGCGTGGGGTCGATCATGTACTGCGCCGGTTCTCGAAGCGGGAGCGCGGCGAGATCGCCGTGACGATCGAACAGGCTGCGGATGCGGTCGAGTGCATCGCGACCGACGGCGTCGATGTCGCGATGAACCGCTTCAACTGACGCCTGATCGACGCGTAACATGGTGCTCTGACCCGGGTACCGCGCGGTATCCGGGCCTTCGTCGCGTCCCTATGCCTTCACCTTCCCCCGCTTCCCTCCCGCTTGCCACGCTCCCGGCGATGCTCGCCGAGGAGCCGGCGGTGCGCGCCGTCATCGCCCGCGCCACCGCGGTGGCGGTACCGGAAGCGGCCCGGGCGCTGTTCGTCGCCGCGCTCGCCGGGGCCACCACGCGCCGGCCGCTGCTCCTGGCCGTCCCGACGGGCGCCGAGGCCGAGCGCCTGGCTCGAGACCTTGCGCAGTTCCTCGGCGCCGAATCCCCGGGATTTGGCGCGGTCGAGCTGTTCCCGGCGTGGGAGACGCTGCCGTTCGAGCGGGTGTCGCCGTCGCTCGAGACGATGGGCCGCCGCCTCCGGGTGCTCTGGCGGCTCCGGTCCGCAGACCACGCACCGACCGTCGTGGTCGCTCCGGTCCGGGCCCTCGTGCAGCGGCTGGGACCTCACGTGGAGGAGGTGGAGCCGGTCGTGGTGTGGCCGGGCGAGCGGCTCGACCGCGACGAGCTCGTCGCCACGCTGGTGGCGAGCGGCTACCGGCGCGAGTACCAGGTGGAGGCGCGCGGTGAGGTTGCCGTGCGCGGGTCGATCGTCGACGTGTATCCCTCCACCGACGACCATCCCGTGCGGATCGACCTGTGGGGCGACGAGGTCGATCGGCTCTCCGCGTTCGCGGTGGCCGACCAGCGCTCCACGCACGACGTCGACGAGGTGTGGATCTTCCCCACGCGTGAGCTGCTCCCGACCGACGCGGTCCGTGAGCGCGCGGCACAGCTCGTGCGCACACATCCCTGGGGACGCGAGCAGTGGGAACGCTTAGCCGAAGGACAGGTGTTCGACGGCATGGAGTCGTGGCTGCCGTGGCTGTCCGAGCGCGAGCACCTCCTCCCCGATCTGCTGGCCGACAGTGCGCTCACGTTGCTCGTCGAGCCGAAGCGCATGCGCGACCGCGCGCAGGAACTGCTCGACGACGAGGCCGCGCTCGCGGCGACACTCTCGGTCACTTGGGACGCAACCGACGACGGTGAGCTCAAGCGCTTGTCGCTCGATTTCGACCGCCTCCTCGCGCACACGAAGGCGGGCGCGGTGTCGTTGCTCGCAACCCCCGAAGGTCCCGACACGCCGAGGGTCGCGGCCACCGCCTTCGACCCCGTCGTGGGTGACACCGACGCGTTGGCGCGCCGGTTGCGCGCGCTCGCGGGCGAGGGATACCGAGTTGTGCTCGCGGCGGAAGGTACCGGTTCTGCGCAACGCCTGCGTGATGTGCTCGCGTCGGAAGGCGTCGACGGTGTGCTCGACCTCGTCGTTGCGCCGATCGGGCGCGGGGTGGTGCTGCCGGGCGCGCGCCTCGCGCTCGTCGCCGAGGCTGACCTCACGGGACGTCGGCGAGTGCACCGTCGCGCGCGCGGCGCGCGGCGCGGCGCCGATTACTACGACGATCTTCATCCCGGCGACTACGTCGTGCACTACGTGCACGGCGTCGGCCGCTATCTCGAGATGAAGCCGCTCACGATGGGCGGCGTCGAGCGCGACTACCTGTCACTGCGGTTCCGCGACGGCATGGTGTACGTGCCCACCGACCAGGTCGGCTTCGTGCGCAAGTACACGGGTGGCGAGTCGCCGTCGCTGAACCGCATGGGCGGCGCCGACTTCGAGCGCCAGCGGGCGAAGGTGCGCAGCGCGGTGCAGGAGATTGCCGAAGAGCTCGTGGTGCTCTACCGGCAGCGGCTCGCCACGCCCGGTCACGCCTTTCCGCCCGACACCCCGTGGCAGCAAGAGGTGGAGGAGGCGTTTCCCTTCGAGGAGACGCCCGACCAGCTCCGCGCCATCGACGACGTGAAGGGTGACATGGAGCAGCCGATCCCGATGGACCGCCTTGTGTGCGGCGACGTCGGGTACGGCAAGACCGAGGTCGCGGTGCGCGCCGCGTTCAAAGCGGTGCAGGACGGCAAGCAGGCGATGGTGCTCGTCCCCACCACGCTCCTGGCGAGCCAGCACGGCCAGACGTTCCGTGACCGCTTCGCCAACTACCCGGTGCGGGTCGAGGTGCTCTCGCGCTTCCTCTCGCCGCGAGAGCAGTCGGCCGTCATCCGCGACCTGGAAGCGGGCTCGGTCGACGTCGTCATCGGCACGCACCGGCTGCTCTCGGACGACGTGAAGGTGCCGAACCTCGGCTTGCTGGTGGTCGACGAGGAACAACGCTTCGGGGTGCAGCACAAGGAACGCATCAAGCACCTGCGCGCCAGCGTCGACGTGCTCACGCTCACCGCCACGCCGATCCCTCGGACCTTGGAGCTGTCACTCACCGGGATCCGCGATCTGTCGCTCGTGAACACGCCACCGGAAGACCGCCAACCGATCCTCACCTACGTCGGTGAGTACGACGACCATGCCGCGGCCGAGGCGATCCGCCGCGAGCTGCTCCGCGAGGGCCAGGCGTTCTACGTGCACAACCGAGTGCGCGACATCCAGCTCGTCGCCGAGAACGTGCGGGCGCTGGTGCCCGAAGCGCGCGTCGCGGTCGCGCACGGCCAGATGGACGAGAGTCGTCTCGAGCGCGTGGTGCAGGACTTCTGGGAACGCGAGTACGACGTGCTCGTGTGCACGACGATCATCGAGAGCGGCCTCGACATGCCGACGGTCAACACGCTCGTCGTCGACCGCTCCGACCTGCTCGGGCTCGCGCAGCTCTACCAGCTCCGCGGGAGGGTCGGTCGTCGTGGGCAGCGCGCGTACGCGTACCTGTTCCATCCGCCCGACCGCGTGCTCACCGAGGAGGCCTACGAGCGACTGAAGACGATCGGCGAGTTCACCGACCTCGGCTCGGGGTTCAAGATCGCGATGCGCGACCTCGAGATCCGCGGCGCGGGCAACCTGCTCGGTGCGGCGCAGTCGGGGCACATCGCCGCGGTCGGCTTCGACCTGTACTGCCAGATGGTCACCGAAGCCGTCGGCGAGCTCAAGGGTGAGCCCGTGCCGGAGCCGCTCGAGATCACGGTGGATCTCCCCGTAAACGCCAACCTCCCGCGTGACTACGTCGCGCGCGACGACGTGCGCATGGAGGCGTACCGGCGCCTCGCCGCGGTCACCGATCCAGCCGACGTCGAAGACATCCGCGCCGAATGGGAGGACCGCTACGGCCCGCCGCCCGCGCCCGCGATCGCGCTGCTCGACGTGGCGCGCCTGCGCGCCGAGTGCGCGCGCCTCGGTATCCGTTCGATCACGGTCCAGCGCAACACCGCGCGCGTCGCGGGGCTCAGCCTGAAGGAGTCACAGAAGGTCCGGCTCCGGCGATTGGTGCCGAATGCCGTGGCCAAGGACGACGGTGAAGTTGCCGTTCCACTCGCCGTAGCGCCCACCGCCGCGGCGTCCACACTGGTCGCGCTGTTCGGGAAGCTCGTGCCTCCAGCGGCAGTAGTCTCCGCACCGCGATGAAGCGGTACCTGTCCACCAGCCTGGTCGTCGTCGTGGTGATCGCCCTCGTCGTGGTCGTGGGCGCCGGAATCGCCGTGACGGCCACCGATCTCTCGCCCACCGGGCTCCAGGTGAACAGCGACAAGACGTCCCAGCAGGACCTCGACTCCGAGCTGAAGGGCTTTGCCGACAGCGCGTATTTCGCGAACTCGTACTCGCAGGGCGGCGCGACGTTCAAGACCACCAGTGGCGCGCTCAACTCGATCGCCGGCGCGCAGTGGATGGCGTTTCGAGTGGAGACCGAGCTGTCGGACCAGATCCTCGAACGCCGGGGTACCCCGGTCACGAGCAAGCAGCTCGACGCGGCCAAGAAGTCGCTGAGCTCGCAGGGTGTCTTCGACGGGATGTCCGACTCGGCGATCACGCAGCTCGCGCAGCTCCAGGCGTCGCTCTCCAACCTGATCAAGGAGCTCGGTTCGGTGTCGGCCGCCCGTACGGCCATGACCAAGGAAGCTCGCACGTCGACGATCGTGCTCGACCCTCACTACGGCACATGGAACGCGCGCAAGCTCGGGATCTGTCCTCCGACTTCGTGTCGAAGGGTCGTGCCGGTGCTGCCACCCGAGCAGTAGCGGTGGGCCGCCTGATCGTCGTCGGGCTCGGTCCCGCGGGGACGGGCTACCTGCTCCCGGCTGCTCGGGAAGCGCTCGAATCGGCGACGGTCCGCTTCGTGCGCACCCGCCGTCATCCGGCGGTTGCAGAGCTGGAGGCCGTCGGCATCACCTTCACGTCGTTCGACGACGTCTACGACGCCGCGCCCGACCTGGAGTCGGCGTACACGCGTATGGTCGACGCGCTCGTCGAGGCGACGTCGCGACAGGGCGTCGTGTACGCGGTCCCCGGGAACCCTGCCGTCGCGGAGCGAACTGTTGTGCTGCTGCGCGAGCGCGGCGTGGACCTCGACGTCGTTCCGGGGCTGTCGTTCGCGGACCTCGCGTGGGCGCGGCTCGGCGTCGACCCGATGGCGCGCGAGGCGCGCGTCGTCGACGCTCGCGTGATCGATGACGTCGAGCTCTCGGGTCCCGTGCTCATCGGACAGTGCGACCACGTGCTCGTGCTCTCGGACGTGAAGCTCGCGCTCCTCGAACACCTCGATCCGGAAACGCCGATAACCGTGCTCCAGCGTCTCGGCCTCGCCGAGGAACGCGTCGAGCGGGTTCCACTCGTCGAGCTCGACCGGGTCATCGAGCCCGATCACCTGACCTCACTGTTCGTCGACGTGGACACGAGCGCAGTCGGCGCTGCGCACGAGGTCGCCCGCTTGCTGCAACTCACGAAGCGCCTGCGTGATCCGGAGGGTTGTCCGTGGGACGCGGAGCAGACCCACCAGTCGCTCACCCGCTACCTGCTCGAGGAGTCGTACGAGGTCGTGGAGGTGGTCGACGCGCTCCCGGATCCCGCCGCGTACACCGCGCTGGCCGACGAACTCGGCGACCTCCTCTACCAGGTCGTGTTCCATGCGGTGATCGCGGAAGAGACCGACGAGTTCACCATGGTCGACGTCGCGCGCGGCATCCACGACAAGCTCGTGCGCCGGCACCCGCACGTGTTCGGCGACGTCGTCGCCGACGAGTCGGCAGATGTCGTGCGCAATTGGGAACAGATCAAGAAGGCCGAGTTGGGCAGCACGTCGATCGTCGAGGGAATCCCTCCGGGGCTGCCCTCGCTCCTCTACACGCACAAGCTCTTCAGCAAGGCCGCGTCGGTCGGCCTCGATCCGGGCGCCCTCGACGAGGCGCTCGACCGCGTCGACACCGCGGTCGCACGCTTGCGCGCCGACGACAGCACCGTCGAGCGCGATCTGGCGCAGATCCTCGCGGCGGCGGTCGTGGTCGCGCGCGCCGGCGGTATCGACGCCGAGTCGGCGCTGCGCGGTTGGGCGGCGCGCTACCGCGGGCGCTTCGAGGCGATGGAACGGCTCGCCGTCGACCGCAACCTCGATCTCGCCGCGCTCGACGAAGCCGGCGTTGCCGCCCTCTGGTTGGAGGCCGCCGCCCCGGCCTGAGCTACGCAGGTGCCGCGACCGTCCAACCCATGGCCTCCGCCGCGGCGGCGAGACGGTCGTCGTACGTGACGATGCGAGCAACTCGAAGTTCTTCCGCGGTTGCCAGGTGAATCGCATCGAGTGATCGCAACTCGGAGGGAAGGAGTTCCCCGGCGGTCCGCAGGACGCGGTCAGTGATGCGCACGAGCTCTACCCGAGCAAGTACGACTCGACCGCGTTCCAGCGCGGGTACGCCGAGAGGCAGTAGCGTACGCGCGACCTCGACGCGCGCGAGTGCACTCGACACGTACGGCGCGCGCCGACGGAGATATTGCCGGAGCACGCGAGACTCTTGCTCTCGCAGCGCGAGCTTCACGATCGCCGACGAATCGAGGTAGGTGACGCGCTCAGCGCTCATCGCTCCGCATCCGAGCAAGAATCTCCGATGGAAGCGGCATACCGGGCACGGGCTCGATCGGCTCTGGCAAATCATCGAGCGAGCCTTCTGCCTCGGACACCTCGCCCGCAGCCCGCAGCCGGTCGAGCGGCGAGAGGTCGGGCAGCGGAGTGAGCAGCGCGACGGGCCGGCCACGGTCGGTCACTTCGAACGTCTCTCCGGCCTGCACCAGCCGCAGGAGCTCGCTCGCCCGCTGCCGGAGCTCCCGGATCCCCACGGATCGCATCATGCTACTTGTAGCACATTGTCGGTTCACGGGGGAGCGCGTTTCTTGCGCTGGCCATTGAGGAGCCCGGCTTGGCGGTCGCGTTCGGTCTTCTCCACGTGGTGGGGAGAGCAGAGCGGCTGGAGGTTCACAGCGCTGGTGGGCCCGTGGTTCGCGACCGGGTCGACGTGGTCCCATTGAAGGCCAAAGTGCCGGTCGCAACCCTCCTCCGCGCACGTGACGCCGTCGAAATGCGGCGGGTCACCGAGACCGAGGACGGTCTGCAACAGCGCGGGGCGCCGGCGGCCGTAGCGGATGACGGTGTCGACCTTGGTGCCGTCGTGCAAGACGACCTTGACGAACGCGTCCACCGCAAGTTTGCGCGCCACGGACACCGGGCATGGTCCGCCACCGAGGATGTGGCCGACCTCACCAGGATGAGTGTGCCCCCGCACCCATCCGTTGAGGTCGTAGACCAGCATGAGGTCGGTAGAGCTGACAGTGCCGTTCCCCTTCCCCTCGAACAGCCGCTCGAACGCGTCAGCCGCGCATTGCGCCCGGGTCGGGGCGCGCCCCTCACGACGGGCTTCGCGCCAGACACGATCGGTTTCGGCGTCCAACTGGTACGCGAACCGGGTCCCGAACTCGGGAGTGAACGCGAACACGCCGCGGCGCATCCCGAGCTCGTCGGTCCAGTGCCGGACCTCGCGACGGCGGTGTTGCTCGGCGTGGAGCTTCTCGGGATAGATGCCCTCGAGGTGCTTGCGCCGCGCCTTGTCTTTCAACGCGCGCAGGCTCTCGGTGCGCGCCACTTCCAGCAACTCGGCTTCACAGCCCGGTACCCGGACGATCTCGGCCGCCTGCGCCAACGACACCTCACCCGCTGCCACTGCTTCCTTCGTCGCGGGACACTCCCCGAGCGCGGCGACCGTGGCCAACTCGCTTCGAGCCTCTCCCGTGGACGACCCCGCTGACCGCGCCACCCAATCGGGACCGCTCGCGAACCCACGCTTGCGATGCTCCCCGCACTCCACCGCCCGAGCCGCATATCGCACGCGTGCCGCCGTGCACGCCTTCTCCGTGACCGCGAGCTCCTCGGCGATCTCCGCGCACACCTCGCCGGCGCTGAGGCCCGGATCAGACGACACCAACGCGGCGCGCAACTGAAGAGCGAGTTCGCGGATCCCGGCCATGAGCACCTCCTCTCGACCACAGACGTCGGGACTCGAAAGGAGAGCCATGCACGCCAGGCTCTCGAGGCGTATCCGCATCATCGCACGAGGGTGTGACACCTACCCGCTGACCGAGGTGACCGAGATACTCCAAACGGAGTAGGAAGGCGAGGTGCAGATCGCGCCCGCGCGGTTGGTCCCGTCGATGTTCCGGGTTCGGCCTGGGTTCGAGGAAGTCGACTACGACGAGCGGGTACACGAGGTTCGCCGAACCGGTGCGGAGTGGTTCGTCGCCTGGGAAGACGACGAGGAAGCGATCGGTTGGGTGATCGTCGAGTGGAGCGGGACCTCGAGGCAGCCCGGCTACCCGAACCTCCGCGACCTCTTCGTGCGCGCCGACCGGCGCAACGATGGCATCGGCACGGCGCTGATCGCACATATCGAGGCGCTCGCGGTCGACCGTACGTGCCGCCAGATTGGTCTCGCGCTGAATCCGACACTGAATCCCCGGGCGCATGCGCTCTACGTACGTCTCGGCTACGTGTACGACGGTGGCGAGGCATACCTCGACGGCGTCTACGGTGGCGCCGAGGATTGGGTGATCGACCTCCACAAGAACCTGATGCACGACAGGGAAGAGCTCCGGCCGTTCGTGCGTGACGGGAAGCTCGTGATCCCCAAGAAGCACACCAAGCGGCTCGTGCTCCTCGACCTGCTCGCCCAGGAGTTCGAGCCGGGTCGTCACTACGCGGAGCAAGAGGTGAACGAGCGGCTGCGCGCGCACTCCGGCGACTTCGTGACGCTGCGCCGCTACCTCGTCGACGAGGGCTACCTCGACCGGCAGGCCGGCGAGTACTGGCGCGCCGGCGGTTCGGTCACCTGAGCGCGCCGGCACACGCGACCCACCGCGCCCACTCCTCGGGCTGCTCGGTCGCGAACGCGAGCAGCTCGACGAAGCGGCCGACGGGTGGCCGACCCCAGTTCTGCGCCTCGGAATTGACCGTCCGGGTCGCGTAGTAGCACGCGGTCATGACGTGGTCGTAGAGGATGCGCGCTTCGGCAGTCTCGTCGCCGTCGAGTGGTGCGACCTCGCGGTAGCCGGCCAACACCCGTGGCACCGCGCGGGTAGGGAGGCAGCAGAACTCGAGCGCCGGATCGCCCCACCCCGCGTCGCCCCAGTCGATGAGCGCGGCGAAGCTGCCGTGGTCGACCATGACGTTGGCGGGGCTTACGTCGTCGTGCAGGAACCGTCGGTAGCCACGCGCGTCCTGCACCGCCGGCACGAGCCGCACCATCAACGACCGCAGCCACGCATGGAGGTCGTCGTTCACATAGCCGCCCGCGCGAACTTCCTCGAGGAACCCTTCCGGAGCGTCTTCGCGGCCCGGCTGGTCGAGCCAGCCGTTCGGATCCGGGCACTCCTCGACGCGCTGGTGGAGGACGGCCAACTCGCGGCCGAGCGAGCGCAGCACGCCTGCACTCGACGCGTCGACCGACGACGAAAAGCCGAAGCTCGTACCCGGGACGCGCTCGTACACCGTGTATGCGACGTCGAGCAGGTCACCCGAGTCGTCGAATGCGACCAGTGCAGGTGTCCGCACGCCCGCCGCGTGCACGATCGGCACCGCAACCGACTCGGTGCGCGTGTCGCGCAAGCCCTCGTCGATCGCGCGCGGCACCCGCAGCACGTAACCCGACCCGAGCGCGTACACCGAGTTGATGATCCCGGTCGACGGCAAACGCTCGATCGTCGCGAGGTCGACATCCAGGCCGTGCCGCGAAACGATCGCCGTCAGCTCGTCGCGCGACAACTCGGGGAAGGGAACCTCTGCGTCCACGCGACCAGCTTGGCCGAAGTGGGTCAGCCCCTGACGTCGATCGCGGGGATCGTTCCCATGCGGCCGGCGTTGAAGTCGTCGATCGCCTCGAGGATCTCGTCGCGCGTGTTCATCACGAACGGGCCGTAGTGCGCGATGGGCTCGTGGATCGGGAGCCCGCCGAGCAACAGCACCTCGAGGGCAGACGACGGACCGTCCTGACGGTCGGCCGCCCGCAACGTGAGCGCATCACCGGGACCGAACGCCACGAGATCGTGGTCGCTCACGGGACGCCCCTCCCTTCCGGCGTATCCCTGACCCACCAGCGCGTACGCGAGCGCGTTGAACTCCGGGTTCCACGGCACCGACAGCTCGGCGCCGGGAGAGATGGTGGCGTGCGCGTAGGTGATCGGGGTGTGGGTCGAGCCCGGGCCGGGATGACCCGCGAGGTCGCCGGCGATCAGTCGAACCAGCGCCCCACCGTCGGGCGACGACAGGAGCACGAGGTTGTCACCCGTGACCGCCTGGTACCGCGCCGGCGTGAACTTGAGCTTGGCGGGGAGGTTCACCCAGAGCTGCACGCCGTGTGACGGTCCGCCTTCGCGCAGCGCGCGCTCACTCGGCAGCTCGTCGTGGAGGATTCCGGCGCCGGCCGTCATCCACTGCGTGTCGCCCTCGGCGATCGTCCCACCACCACCGTTCGAGTCGTGGTGGGAGATCTCGCCGTCGAGCACGTAGGTGACGGTCTCGAAGCCACGGTGGGGGTGCCAGGGCGCGCCCTTCGCCTCGCCCGGCGCGTACGAGACCGGCCCGAGCTGATCCAGCAACAGGAACGGATCGGCGAGGTGCAGGTCGACGCCTCCCGGGAACGGGCGCCACACCTCGAAGCCGGCGCCCTCGACCGCGTGATGCGCGGGCACGACCTGCCCCACGGGTCGGGCAACCGAGGTCTGGAGGTCGGGCCGAGCGATCCTCGGCAGGACAAGCGGGTTCTCGACGGTCACAGCAGGCATGCAGGTGCCAACCTCCTTGCGTGCGCAACTATTCCGCACTCGAGTATTCGGTCAGGCCGAGGCGATGACGCGACGGATGAGAGCCTCGTAGTCCTCGACCGCGCCGGGGAGGAGGAGTCGGAGAAGGACGATCCGCCCGGAGGGCTTCTGCACGATATCGACAACTTCGGCGACGGCCGCCGTGTCGGGATCTCCTGCTCGCGCGGCAAAGACGGAGATTCCCACACGGGTTCGCCGCGGAGTGGAAACGCGCGGCTCGTGAGGCGAGCGTGCGCCCTCGACTTCGCGGTGGTGCCCGGACCGCGTCGCACCAACATCGTGGTAGGCGCCGGCGTGGGATCGGTCCGTCGGTGCGACGAGAGTTCTTGCCGGGTGGGTTGCGGCACCAGTCGATCGTGCATCCGCGGTGTGACATCAACGCGGGCATGTTCTCGACCTGGCGTCAGCCCAGCGCCACCGGGAGCTCGTCGAGGCCGCGGAGGACGAGCCGGCCGTTCCACTCGAGCTCGCTCGTGGCCAGCTCCATCCCCGGGAAGCGCTCGACGAGTGTGCCGAGCGCGATCCGCCCTTCGAGGCGAGCGAGCGCGGCGCCCAGGCAGTGGTGGATCCCGCTGCCGAACGCGAGATGCTGCGCAGCTCCGCTACGGGTGAGATCGAGGGTGTCGGCGTCGTCGCCCCAGTGCGCGGGGTCGCGATTGGCCGAACCGAGCACGACGAACACGAACGTGCCTGCGGCAATCGTGCGACCTTCGATCTCGACGTCGGCGGTGGTGACGCGCCGCGAGAACTGCACCGGCGAGTCGTAGCGCAACAGCTCGTCGACCGCGCTCGCCGCGATCGACGGGTCACGCTGCCACCGTTCGAGCTGCGCGCGGTTGCGGAGCAGCGCGAGCGTTCCGTTGCCGATGAGGTTGACGGTGGTCTCGTGGCCCGCGACGAACAGCAGCACCACCTGGTCGACGAGCTCGTCGGCGGTGAGCCGCTCGCCTTCGTGTTCGGCGTCGATGAGCGCGGTGAGGAGGTCGTCGGCCGGGTGCGCGCGCTTCCACTCGATCGCTTCGAGGACGTGGTCTGTCATGTGATCGGACGCTTCCATGATGTCGTTGATGTGCAGCTGCGCGAGGACAGGTTCGAGGCCGAGCGTGAGCGTGTGCGCCCAGCCGCGGAGCTCGTCGCGGTCGGCATCCGGCATCCCGAGCATGTCGGAGATCACCTGGAAGGGGAGTGGGAACGCGAGGTCGCCGACGACCTCCATGTCGGCATCCGGCTTGCCGTTCCCGCGCGTGACCACGGCATCGAGTGCGTCATCGACCAGTTCCTGCACGCGCGGTGCGAGCCGTTCGATCGCGCGCGGGGTGAAGACTCTCTGCACGATCCCGCGGATCCGCGTGTGGTCCGGGGGGTCGATACTGAGGATGCTGCGGGTGCCGCGCCGGGCGCGATCGCCGAGCACCTGCGCCCGCAGCTCGGCGCGCGGGTTGACGCCCTCCACGCTCGCGTCTTCCACGCTGAGCGTCGGGTCGCGCAGGAACCGGAAGCAGTCGTCGTACCGGAAGAGCATCCACGGGCCGAACAGGCTCCGCTGCACGGGGTTCTGTTCCACCATCAGCCGGTACTGCGGGTAAGGGTTTGCCGAGAAACCGGGGTCGAGCGGATTGAAGGTGGGCGGATCCGCGGAGCCGGTGGGGATAGGATCACCAGTCACAGGAGCAACACTACCGACGGTTGCGGGCACCGTCTGTCGACGAGGGAGCGTTCGGCGGTGAGCACGATCGTCGAGGTCATCGGCCGCGAGGTACTCGACTCGCGCGGCAATCCCACGGTCGAGGTCGGGGTGGAGCTCGTCTCGGGCGCCCGGGGCCGCGCCATCGTGCCGAGCGGTGCCAGCACCGGTGCCCACGAGGCGGTCGAGCTCCGTGACGGCGGTGAGCGCTACGGCGGCAAGGGCGTGCGCACCGCGGTCGCCAACGTCAACGGCGAGATCGCCGACCTGGTGGTGGGCCTCGACGCCACCGACCAGCGGCTCGTCGACGACGAGCTCGTCACCCTCGACGGCACCGATGGCAAGTCGCGGCTCGGTGCGAACGCGATCCTCGGGGTGTCGCTCGCGGTGGCGAAGGCCGCGGCCGACGAGCTGGAGCTCCCGCTCTACCGCTACGTCGGCGGCGCCAACGCGCACGTGCTGCCCGTGCCGTTCCTCAACGTGTTGAACGGCGGCGCGCACGCCGACACCAACGTCGACCTCCAGGAGTTCATGCTCGCGCCCGTCGGCGCCGCGAGCTTCGGCGAGGGGCTGCGCTGGGGCGTCGAGACCTACCACGCGCTCAAGGCGCGTCTCCACGAGCGCGGACTCCCCACCACGCTCGGCGACGAAGGCGGCTTCGCGCCGAACCTGCCGTCGAACGAAGAGGCGCTCGTGCTGTTGCTCGGCGCGATCGAAGCTGCGGGCTACACGCCGGGCGACGAGGTCGCGCTCGCGTTCGACGCCGCGGCCACCGAGTTCTATTCAGACGGCCGGTACGTGCTCGCGGGCGAGGGCGCCGAGTACTCGTCGGAGGAGTGGGCCGATCGGCTCGTCACCTTGTGCGACCGCTACCCGATCGTGTCGATCGAGGACGGCATGGCCGAGGACGACTGGGACGGCTGGGTTGCGCTCACGCAACGCCTCGGCGGACGCGTGCAGCTCGTGGGCGACGACATCTTCGTCACCAACGTCGACCGTCTTCGCCAGGGCATCGAGCGCGGCGTGGCCAACTCGGTGCTGATCAAGGTGAACCAGATCGGCACGCTGTCGGAGACGCTCGACGCGATGCGCCACGCGAGCGCGAACGGGTACACGCAGATGATGTCGCACCGCAGCGGCGAGACCGAAGACACCACGATCGCAGACCTCGCGGTGGCAACGAATTGCGGGCAGATCAAGAGCGGTGCGCCCGCGCGCAGCTCGCGGGTCGCGAAGTACAACCAGTTGCTCCGGATCGAGGAGGAGCTCGGTCCGGTCGCGGCGTACCTCGGGCGCGCGGCGTTGGCTCCGAGGCCCGGCGGTGCCTGAGCGCCGGAAGCCCAAACCGGCCGCAAAGCCCGCGACCAAGCCGAAGCCGAAGCCGAAGCCGAAGGCGAGGGCGAAGGCGAATCGGGAAGCGGGGCGCCGGCGCGCGGTCGTGAGCGCGGCGATCGGCAGCGTCGTGCTCGTGGGTCTGCTCTTCGCGTTCGTCTACCCGACGCGCACGTTCCTCGACCAACGTGACGACACCAACCGGGCTCGCGCCCAGCTCGAGCTGCTCAAGTCGGAGAGCGCGAAGCTCGCACGCGAAACGAAGCGGTTGAAGAGCGACGCCGAGATCGAGCGTCGCGCGCGTGGGTACGGGCTCGTGAGGCCGGGGGAGCAGCCGTTCGTGATCATTCCCGCGGCCACCACCTTGCCACCCGCGGAAACGGCGAATCCGGCCCCGTAGACTGCGGCCGATGGAGCGAAACGTCCGCGAGCCGGGTATCCCGGCGCGCAGTTGAGTGACCCATCAGGATGGTCGCCTCTCCCGACGACGTCGCCGCGCTCACCGCGCTACTCGGCCGTCCACCGAATGCGGAGTTCGAGGTCGTGGTGCGCGGTACCACGGGCGAGCCGATCGTCATCCGCAACGCGCCGCTCACCCGTGACGGCACGCCGATGCCCACGCGCTACTGGCTCGTCGACCGCGACCTCTCGGCGGCGGTGTCGCGGCTCGAGTCCGCGGGTGGTGTGCGCGCCGCCGAGACGGCCGTCGATCCCGACGCGCTGCGGGCCGCGCACGACGCCTACGCGGCCGAACGTGACGCCACGCTCCCACCCGGTTATGCGGGCCCCCGCCCCCACGGTGGCGTGGGCGGCACCCGCAAGGGCGTGAAGTGTCTGCACGCCCACTACGCGTCGTTCCTCGTCGACGGCACCGACCCCGTCGGCGCGTGGGTTGCCTCCCACCTCCAACCTGCGTCACCTGTGGGCGCTATATGCCCTCTGCTGACGCAAGAACGCAAGGATGGACGGTGAGCCGGCTCGGGGCGGTCGACATCGGGACGAACTCGGTGCGGTTGCTCGTCGCGGAGGTCGACGGCACGGGCGGCGACGCGAAGCTGCGCACGCTCGACCGGCGGATGCGCATCACCCGGCTCGGCCAGGGCGTCGATCGCGCCCGTGCGCTCGCGCCCGACGCGATCGCACGCACCGTCGACGTGTTGCGCGAGTACCGCACCGCGCTCGACGAGCACCACGTGGACGGCGTACGCGCGACGGCCACGAGCGCGGCGCGGGACGCGAGCAACCGCGACGACTTCTTCACCGCCGCGCTCGATGCCCTCGGTGTGACCCCCGAGCTCCTTTCGGGCCAGGAGGAGGCGGCGCTCTCGTTCCTCGGTGCCACCGCCGAGCTCGACGCGCCGGCGCCGTACCTCGTCGTCGACATCGGTGGTGGTTCTACCGAGTTCGTGTTCGGCACCCACGAGCCCACCGGGCTGGTGTCGCTCGACATCGGGTGCGTGCGGATCACCGAGCAGTTCCTCACGTCGGACCCGCCCGCGCCCGAGGAGCTGGCGAACGCGGTGGGCAGCGCGCGCGACCTCGTGGCCGACGTCCCGCGCGTCGTTCCGGGTGCGGCGGAGGCCGCCACCCTCGTGGGGCTCGCCGGCACCATCACCACCGTCGCCGCGATCGAGCAGGGCCTTCCCGAGTACGACCCCGAGCGCATCCACCACTTTCATCTCACGCGCGCGGCCGCCGAGGACGTGTTCCGGACTCTTGCGACCGAGAGCGCCGCGCAGCGCGCCCACAATCCCGGCCTCGAGCCCGGTCGTGTCGACGTGATCGTCGGCGGCGTGATCGTGCTCGTGAGCATCCTGCGCGTGCTCGGCTTCGACGAGGTGCTCGTGTCGGAAGCCGACATCCTCGACGGCATCGTTCGCAGCCTCAGCTGATAGGTCCTGCTACGTAACGGTATGTGCCTCTCGTCACGTGGAATTTGCGCTCGGGAACCGCGAAATCCCCCAACTCGTTCACCGTTTGTGCCGAGAATAGCCGTCATGGCCAATTCCGAGTTCGCCGAAGCGCTGAGCAGGCTCACGCCCGACGACGTGCACGCGATCGCGCGTTCGCTCGAGACCGACACCGCAGGTGACGAAGTCGACGCGTGGCGAGCGACGATCGCGATCGACCGAGCCCTCCGTCACACGCACCGCACGCGCGAGGCCGCGCACGCCGCGTGGGAGGCAGCGCAGACAGTCCAGCGCACCGCGGCGGCACAGGGAATGGTGCTCCCCGACGCCGACGTCACGCACGTGGCGCGCGCCGCGGCGGAGGTCGCGCGTGGCCTGGTTGCCGCGGACGGCGTCGAGAGCGAAGTGAGCCGGCTGCTCATGCACTGGTTCCCGCTCGCCGTGCGCAGCTAACGCGACCGGCTCTAGCCTGCGGCGCGTGCCGATCACCGACCGTCTGCTCCTCGGCCCCGGCCCCTCGAACCCGTACCCGGAGGCCACCGCCGCGCTCGCCCGACCCCTGCTCGGGCACATGGATCCCGAGTTCCTCGCGATCCTCGACGAGACGATGGCGCGCCTGCGCACGGTGTTCCGCACCGAGAACTCGCTCACACTGCCGATCTCGGGCACCGGTTCGGCGGGGATGGAAGCGTGCTTCGTGAACCTCGTCGAGCCGGGCGACACCGTGATCATCGGGGCCAACGGTGTGTTCGGCGACCGCATGTGCGAAGTGGCGCGCCGCAGTGGCGCGGAGGTCGTGCGCGTCGAGGAGCGTTGGGGACTGCCGCTCGATCCGCAACGACTGCTCGACGCGCAACGGGAGCATCCGGGCGCGCGCGTCGTCGCGGTGGTGCACGCCGAGACATCGACCGGCGTCGAGAACGACATCGACCCGCTCCGCGCGCTGCAAGACACCGATACGCTGCTCCTCGTCGACACCGTCACGTCGCTCGGCGGCATCCCGGTGGAGGTCGACGGGTGGGGTATCGACGCGAGCTATTCCGGCACGCAGAAGTGCCTGGGCGTACCACCGGGGCTGTCGCCGCTCACCTTCTCCGACCGCGCCGTCGCACGGCTCCAGTCACGTGAGCACCCGCCGCAGTCGTGGTACCTCGATCTGTCGTTGATCGCCAACTACGTCGCGGGCGCGTCGCGCGTGTACCACCACACCGCGCCGGTCGTGACGATCTTCGCGTTGCACGCCGCGCTCGGTGCGCTGCTCGACGAAGGCCTCGAGGCCGCGTGGGCGCGGCACCGCGCCGTCGGCGCGCGGCTCCAAGCGCAGCTCCCCGAGCTCGGCTTCCGGCTCGTCGTGCCGGAGGGCCACCGGCTTCCCGAGCTCACCACCGCGTGGTTGCCCGACGGCGCCGACGACGCCACACTGCGCAAGGCGCTGCTCGAGACGTACGGGATCGAAGTGGGCGGCGGCCTCGGCGAGTTCGCGGGCAAGGCGTGGCGTATCGGGCTCATGGGCAACTCCGCGCGCGAGCGCTCCGTCACCACACTGCTCGGCGCGCTACGCGACCTACTCGCCTGACAGGGGCGCCGGGTCGGCCGGTCGCAGCATCGCTTCGCGGTAGTAGCGCAATTCGGCGATCGACTCGTTCACGTCGGCGAGCGCGCGGTGCGTCTCCACCTTTGCGGGGCGCTTGCGGTACACCTCGGGATACCAACGGCGGCACAACTCCTTGAAGCTCGAGACGTCGATGCTGCGGTAGTGCAGGTACTGGTCGAGCGCGGGGAGCTGCGCGTCGAGGAAGCGGCGGTCGACGCCGATCGAGTTGCCGCACATGGGTGCGGTGCCCGGCTCCGGTACGTGCGCGCGCAGGTACTCGAGGACCTGCGCGCCGGCCTCGTCGAGCGTGACGGTCGACGCCTCGATCGCCAGGGTCAGCCCCGATCGGGTGTGCATCTTCTGCACCACGTCGTCCATCTCCGCGAGCGCCGTCGCCGGTTGGTGGACGATCACGTCGATCCCCTCGTCGAGCGGCTCCAGCGCGCTGTTCGTGACGAGGGCGGCGATCTCGACGATGACATGACGCCGGATGTCGAGCCCGGTCATCTCGAGATCGAGCCAGACGAGCCGGTCGTCGGCGGGGGCCTCGGCCATCTGGCCACCCTAACGAATCGATGCGTAGTGTTCGCGGCCGTGAGGAGTTGCGGGTGAGGGCGCGACGCGAGGTATCGCTCGCGGGGCCGCGCGTGATGCTGCGCGCGCTCGAAAGCGGTGACTTCGACGCCTGGCGCGACATCCGCACTCGGAGCCGGGACTGGCTCGAGCCGTGGGAGCCGCTGCCCGAGGTCGGCTCACCCGACCCGGTCGCCGACCGTGACGCGTTCCGCGCGCGCTGCGGTGCATGGGAACGTCAGCGGCAGTTCGACACTGCCTATGGATTCGGTCTGCTGCTGCGCGACGGCACCTTGCTCGGCGAGGTGAGCCTCGGCAGCGTGCTGCGCGGGCCGTTCCAATCGAGCTTCATCGGGTACTGGATCGACGAGAAGCAGGCCGGGAACGGGTACATACCCGAAGGGGTCGCGCTCGTCATCCGCTACGGATTCGAGACGCTCGGCTTGCATCGGATAGAGGCGGCGATCGTGCCGCGCAACGAGAAGAGCCGGCGGGTCGCGGAGAAGCTCGGTTTGCGGAACGAGGGAACTGCGCTGCGCTTCCTCCAGATCCGCGGGGTCTGGGAAGACCACGTGCGCTACGCGATCACGCGTGAAGACTGGGACGCGCGCAAGGACGACCTCGAGCGCGCGTTTCTCATGTGACGCGCACGGCGCCGGTCACCTGCCAGCGGTCGGTGCGGTAGCGCGCCACCATGCCCACCAGCCGGGCGATCATCCAGAGCGAGATCGCGCCCCACAACCACAGCAACCCGGCGTCGAGTGCGGCCACGACCAACGCCGCGGGCAGATACACGGCCAGCGTTGCAACGAGCATCGCGATCGCGAGATAGCCCGCGTCGCCCGCACCGATGAGCACGCCGTCGAGAACGAACACGACCGCAGCCGCCGGCTGCAACGCGGCGACGAACCAGAGGAGCTGCTCCACGAGGGCGCGCACGTCGCCGTCGTCGGTGAAGAGCGCGGCGAGCCACGGCCGCGTGACCGCGACCGCGATCCCGAGCACGACTCCCGCCATGACCCCCCATTCGAGGAGGCGGCGCGCAGAGGCGCGCGCGTCGGGCGCGGCGTCGGCGCCGAGGAACCGGCCCACCATCGCCTGCGCCGCGATCGCGAGCGCGTCGAGTGAGAGCGCGAGGAACAGCAGGATCTGCATCGCCACCTGGTGCGCGGCCACGTCGTCGTCGCCGAGGCGTGCCGCGATCGCGGTGGCGGTGAGCAGGGTGACGAGGAGCGCGGCGGTGCGGATCACGAGGCGGCTGCCCACCGCCGCGTTGGCGCGGATGCCCCCAGGACGGGGCCGGACCGACGCTTCCGCACGCCGGGCGGCACGACCCACCACCACGAGGTAGGCGGCCGCGGCGGCGAACTGGGCGGTGACCGTGCCCCACGCCGAGCCCGCGATGCCCAGGTGGAAGGCGTACACGAACGCGAGCTCGAGGAGGAGGTTGAGGGTGTTCGACGCCACCGCGATCACGAGGGTCGTGCGCGTGTCCTGCATGCCGCGCAGGTAGCCGGCGCCCGCGAGCGTGAGCAGCAACGCCGGCGCACCGAGGATGCTGATGCGGAGGTACGTGACCGCGAACGGGTGCACGGTGCTCGACGCGCCCATCACGTCGACGATGACGGGCGCGAGCGCGAGGCCGAGGACGGTCAGCACGAGTCCGAGCCCGATCGCGAGCCAGCAACCGTCGATTCCGAACTCGGAGGCGGCCCGCTGGTTTCCGGCGCCCACCTGCCGCGCAACTGACGCAGTGGTGGAGTACGCGAGGAAGTTGAAGACCGAGAAGGCGGCGGTGAGCACGGTGCCGGCGACGGCGAGACCGGCGAGCGGGCTGGTGCCGAGGTGGCCGACGATCGCGGTGTCGGCGAGCAGGTAGAGGGGCTCGGCCGCGAGCGCCCCGAGCGCGGGCACCGCGAGTCGGACGATCTCCCGATCGTGGGGACTGCGGCGGATGACCTGCATCAGGGGATAAGTGTCACAGCCCGGCGCGATGATGTGTGAGTGGAACACCTCCCCGCGCTGCGCTTCGCCGATGCCGCCCGCCGCCTCGGTGCCGCCGCGCACGCGGCCGGGCTCGCAGTGCCGGCGTTCCGGTGCCCGCCCCGTATCGCCGGTGCCACCCGCACGATCCGGCGCTACCCGGGCGGCACCGTCGTATCGGTGCGGCTCCGTGGCCGCCCGTTCGAGGCCGCGCTCGACGACATGGTGGAGGGCGTGCTCGTGGCGAATCGGGTCGCGCCCGTCGATGCCGTCCGGATCCGGGCCGCGCTCGAAGACGCGGTCCACGGCGAAGCCCCGGCCCAGGCGGCGTAGCCTTTCGGGGCCCGAGCCCGGGTGGCGGAACGGTAGACGCAGGCGGCTTAAACCCGCCGGCTCCTCTGGGAGTGTGAGGGTTCGAATCCCTCCCCGGGCACCTTTCTGATCTGCCGAAACGCGAATCCGGCTCGATTTGGCTGTCGTCGCCTGACCAGCCGTTTCCGCTCGGATCACTCGGACTCGCGACCTTCGGAGAAGCGATCGAGGTGCTCGAGATCCTTGGCGCGGCCCGATGTCTGTTCGAGTCGTTCCCAGGTGGCGACCGAGATCACGAGCGCGCGACTGCCGGGTGACTCGACTTGTTGCTCTTCAGCGGACCCCTCGAGGTCGCTGAAGCCGCCGGGTGCGCCGTCGGGAGTGAACACGATGTCGAGCGGCCCGTATTGCGTCATCAGGTGCAGCGTGTCGTAGTGCGCCCGGTTCTCGATCGGGTGGCGGGGAACATGGCGGTGCGCCGTATCGGTCGCGCGACGATCTCGACCTCGAGCACGTCGGCGAGCGAGTGCCCGGACCAACTCGTCGACCCGACGGATCCGGCGGACGCTCCGCCTGACGCTCGGGTGTGATGGCCCGGGACGAGGGCGAGCGGGGTCACTCAGATCGGTCAGCGGATTGGTCCATTGCGCGTTCGGTGGATCGATTTGCCGTCGCGTGTATCGGGCGACGTTGATCTCGGCCGAGCGCGGTCGCAGCGACGAGGAAGACGGTCATGACCGCCGCCGTAGCCCCACTCACGGCGAAGCGTCCCGCGTGCTGGTAGAGGTAGCCGGCGAGGAGACCGGTGAGCCCTGCGGCGGCGAGTCCGGTGGCGCCGAGTAGCCCTTGTGCGGACGATGCCTGTTCGGGCGGGCTTGCCAGCGCTGCGGCTACCTGGTTGCCGGGCATGGTGAACGAGTCGGCGACGGCGTGGATGACCGAGACGGCGAGGAGCATCCAGAGGCTGGGCAGCACGCCGTACGAGAACGTGCAGACGGTGGCCACCGTCAGGCTCACCGATACGACGCGGAGCGGCCCGCGGCGTTGCGCGATGCGGCCGCCGACGGGGGCCAAGAAGATCATCGGCACCGTGAACAACGAGAGAGTGAGGCCGATGAGCCAGGTCTCCGCGCCTCGGTCGCGCAGCAACACGGCCCATACCGCTTCGAACATGCCGATCGTGACGTAGAACGCGACGCCTGCGGCCAGCGTCGCCTGCATCGCCGGCATTCTGAGGAGCCCGCGGATCACCCGACGGTCACTGCTCACCGGTCCCGAGGCGAGGTCGAGCCGCGCGGTGAGCGCGAGGACCGCCAAGAGGACTCCGGCGAGGATGAGGAAGGGAGCGCGGATCCCGAACAGCTCGGCAGTCACCGCAGCAACGAGCGGGCCGAGGACGAACCCGGAGACATCGAACGATGCGAGGCGACCGAGGTTGGCTCCGACACCGTCAGGGTCGCGTGTGATCACGATCCTGCGAATCGCCGGGCCGACCGCGCCGCTTCCGAGCCCGAGGAGGAGCCTCGCGAGCACGAACGCCCAGAACTGTGTGGCGACGGCGCTGCCCAACATGGCCAACGCGGCAACGATCACACCGCCGCGCACCATGAGTGCGATATGGCCCCGGTCGGCGTAGCGCGCCAGGAAGAGCTGGGCGCAGAACCCGGCCAAGAAGCCCGCGGCGACGATGAGTCCGAGTTGGGTTCCCGAGAAGCCGAATCGATCGCGCAGATCGGCGAGCAGGGTGTAGATCGATCCGTACCCGAGGGTCATGCTGCCGGACACGAGGAAGTACGGGAGCAGCCGGCGCTCCATCGCCCGATTGCCTACTACTCGAGCTTGCGGTAACGCGCGACGAGGAACATCGGAACGGGCTCCGCTTCGGGCAGCTGCCACTCTGCCCCTGGCTCGGGTTCGGAGACTGCTTCGAGTACGAGGCCCACGCGCACGAACGTATTGAAGTAGGTGGACACCATCCGGTGGTTGGTGCCGACCGTGTGGCGAGGATCGATCGCGGGTCCGGCCGTGGCTGCCCACCAGCACTCGTTGAAGTAGCCACCATCGGGTGGCGAATCGCCGGGCAGCACGTCTCCCCAGCCGGGGAAGCACGGGTGCATGATCGAAAACACGAACACGCCTCCGGGCTGGAGGACGCGCGTGAACGTGGCGAGGATGCCGTCGAAGTCGTCGATGTCCGACAGCCCGAAGTTGCAAACAACTCTGTCGAAGCGTTCACCCTGCAGCGCATCAGGCTTGGTGCCGTTGGCCAGAACGTACGTGATGCCGGCGGGGTCGTCGCTCTCGAAAGCGCGCGCTCGATCGAGCATCGCCGCTGACAGGTCGACGCCGACGACGCGAGCGCCGCGCCGCGCGAGCTCCCGCGCGACTCGTCCTTCTCCGCACGGAAGATCGAGGACCCGCATTCCCGACACCTCGCCCAGCAGTTCGAGGAGCGCGGAGGTTCCCGGATCCTCCACCGTGTCACCAAGCATCGCCGCGTACGCGTCCGCGATCTTGTCGTCGTACCTGATGACCTGTTCCATTTTCACGCTCCTGGGTTCGACGGTCATGCACGCGCAGCTCATGGCACGCGCTTGGCGACGAGGATCCCCGTGCGGCCTCCGAGATTTGCCAGCGTCTCGATGTAGCCCCCGAGCACCGTGAGACCTACATCACGCTGCCGACGCGCCGGGACATCGGATGTCGGTTCCGGAGGGTCCCCGAGCAGTGCTCGCATCCGGAGGAAGTACTCGAGCACGATGTGGGTTGTGTCCCGCCACGTGAGCACTCGCAGGCCGGCGCCCTCGACGTAGCGGATGAGTTGCGGAAACGACGGCGCGATGTAGGGCGCCCGTCGCCTCACCGGCAGCATCGCCTTCGGTAGCGGACCCGTCTGCTCGTGCATCACCAGCAGTCCGCCCGGTTTCAGCACGCGTGCGATCTCGCCGAAGAGTGTCTGCTTGTCGCGGATGTGCATGCTCACGTCGAGCATCCAAACCTGCACGAACGACTCGTCCTCGAGTCCAAGGTCCGTCGCGTCGGCCACTCGGTACGAAATCTGCTCGCCCATGCTTGTCAGGTCGGTCAGAACTTGTGCAAGATCGATGCGAAGGGGGAGCAAGTCGACACCCACCACCGAACAACCGAACTGGTCGACCAGGAAGCGCCCGGGACCTCCCAACCCGCAACCAAGATCGAGGAGCATGTCCTCGGGAGCCGGTTCCCCGTACTCGGCCGCGACATCTTTGAGCACCTCCAACATTCGGTGCATCCCGAGGTTGTGGCAATCGAGATCACGTCGGTAGAGGTCACTCGCCTGCAAGTGATCCGTGTCGACGCCCGCGGCCGAGAGCGCCGACATGACCGTGTCGAGCGAAGGTGACATCTCCCCGTAGAACTTGGTCAAGCGGGTCGTGCTGGCCGATGTCTCTGCCACGCTGCTCACCTCGTTCGTCGAGTCTTGGGTACCGGGCCGCCCGTTTGCGCTGCCCGGATGACCGCTTCGACCGCCTGACCGATCCGCTCTGCTGCCTCGCCGGGATCGGGTTGTTCGACGTCGAGCCAGGCGATAATCCCCTCGATTGCTACCGTCGGACACAGTTGCGCCGCCCAACGCGCCCACGACGGGTCGGTCACCCGAGCGGCGAGCTCGGCGTGCGCGATGGCAGTCATGCCGGCTCGAAGTTCGCTCACTTCGGTCTGGAACTCCGGTTCCCGGGCGGCGTGCTGGAACATCAGCCGGAATCCGTCGGGGTCTTCGGCGGCGACTTCGACGAGAGCGGGAATCGCGTCACTGGTGAAGCTGTGGTCGCCGCACGCAGCGAGCAGCCGAGTACAGACCCGGTCGAGCACCGCGCGGTAAAGGTCGGCCTTTGAATCGAAGTGCCGGTAGAGGATCACCCGACTCACCCCGGCCGCGCCCGCGACGTCTTCGAGGCTGGTCGCCGCGAAACCGGAACGCGCGAACGCCCGCGTGGCAGCGATCACGATCTGCTCCCGCCGCTCCGCGCGGTGCAGACGCCGACCGGTCGGAGGGGGGTCGAGGTCGAGTTCTGTGTGGGGCTCGGGATCAGACGCCAATCGTCCCTCCGCCGTTGTTGCCTCGGTTCCCTACACGCGCTTATGTTTACGGAGAAGTATACAAAGAGTCCCAGGCACGCCGTCAAGCGCGCGAGTCGAAGGAGTGGTCGTGGGCTTCTACGGTGAGCAAATCCGGCCGCGCGTCGTCGACGTCGCCCTGGGGACTCGAGAGTGCACACGACTTCGGGGACGCGTCACCGCGGACCTACCCCCCGAGCGTGACACACGTCCGTGCTAGTCGACCCTGCCACCATCGGACGCAAGCTCGCGGAGAGACGGGTCACCGCGAGCACGATTCCGGTCGAGTACGTCGGGCTGGACGGCGAGGAGCTCCCGATCACTTTCAGCTGGCCAACAGCGGTCTGATCTGCAGAAATGCAGAGTCGCTGCGACTTGCAGCTCATCATGGTTTGGTCGCCAGGAATGAGTACCCGTACACCTCGTAGGCGCGGGCCTTTTCCTCGCCTTCGGCGCCACCGAACGTGTCCACCTGCGCGCCCGCCCGCACGTCGACGAAGCCGGCCTGCTGGATCATCTGCTGCCAACCTGACAGCGGGAGGCCACCCGCGATTCAGCCCGTCCAGAGGTCGATGTCGCGCAGCGCCTCGGGCGGGACCGGCCTGCCGTTCGCGATGTCGGCCAGCTGGAGGTGACCGCCTGACCGCAAGACCCGCAGCGCCTCGCCGAACACGGCTCGCTTGTCCGGGCAGAGGTTGAAGACCCCGTTCGAGATGACGACGTCGGCCCATTCGTCCTCGACCGGCATCGCCTCGAGCAGCCCCTCGCGGAACTCGACGTGCACGTAGCCCAGCGCGTCAGCGGTCGCGCGCGACCGGTCGAGCATCTCGGCGGTCATGTCGATCCCAACGACCTGGCCCGCCGGACCGACCAGCTGCGCGGCGACGAAGGAGTCGAAGCCCGCGCCCGAGCCCGCGTCGACCACACGCTCACCGGCCTGCAGCGTGCGCAACGCGAATGGGTTGGCCACGCCGGCGAACGACTCGACCGCGCGATCGGGGAGCCGATCCACGGTTTCGGCGTCATACCCGCAACGTCGAGCCGCGACGCGCCCGGTATGGAAGTGATACGTGGCGGACGGTGCGAGCGCCACTTCCCGGTACTTGTCCCGAACCTGGGCGCGCAGCGTCTCCGGATCGACCGGCGAGATGTTCGAACCCATCAGGCGTCCTTTCCAACTCTCGAGGTCGCGGTTACACGAAGGTGAAACCTTCCGGGCCGGCCGCGATGATGGCTTCGATCACCGTGGCCCACCCGGTCGCGGCGGCCGGTACCCAGCGCTGCGGAGTTGCCCATCATCTCGGTGTACGCGTGCGCGACCTGGCGGTCGCATCTGGCCGGGCGTTCCGTCGTCATGTCTTGGTAGCCACGCCCTCGAACGTGTAGCCCATCGGTTTCGGGCCTCGCGAGTAGAAGTTCTCCATCCGCGTCACCAGGAGCCCGGCGTCGACCAGCAGCTGGTCGATGGGCCGGTTCAGGTGGCAGCCACCCGCGATCCGCCGCTGGATCGGGGTGAGGCGATCCTGCCAGCGAACAACCTCCGGGTCGGGCGATCGACCGTGCTCGACAAAGTGAAGCGTTCCGGTCGGGCGTAACACGCGGTGGATCTCGGTGAGCGCGCGGTGGACATCGGGGATCGTGCAGAGCGTCCATGTGGTGAGCACGTGGTCGACGCTTGCGTCATCCATCGGCAGATCTTGCCCGTCGAGGCCGACGTACTCGACAGGGACAGGACTCGCGGCGATTCGCTTCGCCGCGAGCTTCCGTCCCACAGTGGCAGGATCGACCGCTCGCACCCTCTTGACCGTCAGCGGGTAGTGCGGGACGTTGCGGCCCGAACCGAACCCGACCTCGAGCACCTCGCCGTCGAGCTCGGAGGCGACCCGTGCTCGGAGCCGGGTGAACTCCCGTCCGCTCAGGGCCACGTCGACAACGCGAGGGAGGATCTGCTCCTCGTAGAAACCCACCGGGTCATTCTCCTCGCTGTCGCTCGCTCGCGGGTGACGAGCTGATGGCTACCTCGGTGGTGTCGGCATGTCGGACTGCTGCCGCGATGGCGAGCGCATGATCGAGGTCGGCCCAGAGATCGTCGAGGTCTTCACATCCGACGCTGAGGCGGAGCAGTGCCGGAGGCGCCTGTTCCCCGGGCCACTTCGCGCGGCGTTCCATCGTCGTTTCGACGCCGCCGAGGCTCGTGGCGTGGACGATCAGGCGCGTCGAGCGCGCGAGCGCCTCGGCTGCGCCGGCTCCGCCGTAGACCTCGAACGCGAGGATCGTCCCGAAGCTGTCCATTTGTGCGCGGGCACGTTCGTGTCCCGGGTCCGACGGTAGGCCCGGGTACCGAACCCGTTCGACGCCGGGGTGTTGCTCGAGACGGCACGCGAGTGCCTCGGCACTTGCCGACGCGCGTTCGAAGCGCAGCGGCAGCGTGCGGATACCGCGCAGCGCGAGGTAGGTCTCCATCGGGCCGGGCACGGCGCCGGCGAGTGACCGGCGCTGCCGGAACGTGTTGCACAAGTCGGCATCGCGACTCGTGACCACCGCACCCAAGACCACGTCGGAGTGGCCGGCGAGCAGCTTGGTCGCGCTGTGCACGACGAGGTCGGCGCCGAACTCCAGTGGCCGTTGGCCGAGTGGCGTCATGAGGGTGTTGTCGACCGCCACGACGAGCCCTCGAGACCGCGCTGCTTCCGTGAGCGCGGGGATGTCGGCCACGTCGAGCATCGGGTTCGTGGGCGACTCGATGAAGAGCAACGCCGCGCCGTTGCACGCGGCGACGGTCGCGTCCGTGTCGGCGATGTCGACCGGTCGCATCTCCCACCGACCGGCAACGGCCGCGTCGAGGAACGCGCGCGTGCCGTAGTAGCCGTCTCTCGGCACGACGATCGCGCCGCCGATCGCGACCTGGTCGAACACCGCTGCGGTTGCGGCCATGCCGGACGCGAACGCGACGGCAGAGCCGCCTTCGAGGTCGCCGAGGACGTCCTCGAGCGCGGTCCAGGTGGGGTTGCCGTCGCGGGCGTATGCCACCGGCCCCCCGGCGTGGTAGGCGGAAGCGAACACCGGTGGTGGGTTCAAGGGCGCGTCGGGCGCGCGCGCCGGGCGGCCGCTCACGATCGCTCGGGTGGTGCGCGACCAGTCTGGATGCGCGGCGGGAGGAGAGGTCGGGGAGGAGAACGGGGATCTCGGGATGTCGGGTTGCTCGCTCATCTGTTCGCGATCGCCTGCGAGGGTGCGGCCCGCGGGACATCGGGCGGCACCCGATGAGTCTCGTACATCCGGAACGCGACAACCAGACCCGACACCGCGGTGAGCACAGCGACGGTCCAGATCGCTGCAACGAGGCCGAGGGCGTCGGCGACGATGCCGGCGAGGAGCGCGCCGACGGCGAAGCCCGCGTCGCGCCAGAGTCGGTACACACCCACGGCCGTCGCCCTCCACTCGGGGTGCGCGACGTCGCCGACTGCCGCGAGCAGCGTGGGGTAGACCATCGCGGTGCCGGCGCCCAGCAGCACCCCGCCGGCTGCCCACGGTCCCAACCCCCGCGTGGCCGCGATGAGCCCGATCGCGGCGGCCTGCACCCACATGCCGCCGGCGATGAGCCACTTCCGGCCGACACGGTCCGACAGCGCGCCGGTGAAGAGTTGCCCGAGGCCCCACACCGCGGGGTAGAGCGCGACGAGCACGCCGATGCGCCCAACCGAGAGACCCGCGGCCTGCACGAAGAACAGCGGGAAGATTCCCCACGCGAGCCCGTCGTTGAGGTTGTTCACGAGCCCCGCCTGACTGCACGACGAAAGCGCGCGCTCCTTGAAGCTCGTGAGCACGAACACCTCGCCGGTCGAGAGCCCACCGTGGAGATGGGGCTCGCCGACGTGATCGCGTGCCTCCTGGCGCGCGTGCCCGCGAGTCTCGCGGACGAAAAAGCTCGAGAGACCGAGGCCGAGCGCGGCGTAGGCAACGCCGAGGAAGAACGGCTCCGGTCGCAACCCGTACCGGGCGGCAATGAGCCCGGTCGCCAACGCGGTGATCGCAACCGCGCCGTAGCCGGCAGCCTCGTTGAGGCCCATCGCGAGCCCGCGACGCTCGGGCCCGACGAGGTCGATCTTCATGATGACGGTCGTCGACCAGGTGAGGCCCTGGTTCACCCCCAGCAACACGTTGGCGACGATGATCCAGCCCCACGACGGCGCCCACATCAACAGCAAGGGGACCGGCAGGCCGATCAGCCAACCGGAGACGAGCACCGGTTTGCGGCCGACGCGATCGGAGAGCGTTCCTGCGAAGAAGTTGGTCACTGCCTTCACCGCACCGAACGCGACGATGAAGGTGAGCGCCGACGTGAACGCGGTGAGACCGAACACGTTCGTCGCCAGCAACGGCAGGACGGTCCGCTCCTGGCCGATCATCCCGCCGACGAGTGCGTTGACCGCGACGAGCAGCGCGAACTGCGGAAGGTTCGCGCGCAGCCCGAGCCGAAGGTCCGCGCCTCGGCCGTCGCTCTCGGTCATTCGCCGACCGAGAGGTCGTGCCCCGTTGCAGACTTCCAGTCTTCGGGTCCGCCGATCACGACGGCGAGGTCGCTCCGGCCGGTACGTTCGAGCAGGCTCGCACCGGTCATCGCGCGCTCGCCGTGCCCGCACATGACGGTGATCCGACCCGCGACGGGGAGGTCGGTGGTCGTGGTGAGTGCTCCGAGCTCGACGTTGCGCGCGGCGGGAACGTGCCCTGCGACGAACTCGTCGCGCTGGCGCACGTCGACCAGCAACCCGTCCACGCGGTCGGCCGGTACGAGCGCGGTCGAGACGGAGGCCAGCCCCGCGCGCTGCCATGTCGACATCCCACCGGTGAGCTCGCCGGCGATTTCCTCGACGCCGACGTCGAGACATTGACGAACGAGTTCGTGACGATCCTGTTCGTCGTCGAGTACGAACACCACTGGCCGCGACGCGTCCACGAGCCAGCCCAGCCACGTGGCGAACACCGGACGTAGCTCGATCGAGAGCGCATTCGGAATGTGTCGCGCCCCGTAGTGCGCGATGGGGCGAGCGTCGACGAGTTGCGCACCGGAGTCGAGCAGCGCCCGGAAGTCGTCGAGTTCGAGGCGCTGCAGTTCCGGAAGTGCTCCATAGACGCGCGGACCACGCCGGTTCACTTCGGGGAGGCGCCGGAAGTATGCAGGGAAGGAGCCGAAGCCCTCGAGCAAGGCGTGCACGAACGCGGCCTCGTCGGTGAGCGCCAACATCGGGTTGCGGGCTCGTTCGCGGCCGATCGTCGTCGTGCGCTCGTTGCCTCCGGGCGCCGCGCAGAACGACCCTGCGCCGTGGGTCGGATACACCGGGAGCTCGTCGGGGAGGCGCAGGATCCGATCGTGGAGCGAGTGGAACTGCTCGTGCGCCAACCCTTCGGCCTGCTCGGGTCCGAGGAGGTCCGTGCGCCCGACGGTTCCCACCATGAGTGATCCACCGCTGAAGAGGGCGAGTGCCGTTCCGTCGCGGGTGCGAAGGACGTAGGCGAGGTGGTCCGGGGTGTGTCCCGGGGTCGCGATCGCGTCGAGGATGAATGGCCCGACCTCGGTTCGTTCTCCGTCGCGCATCCCGCGGTGGGGCACTTCGAGCCCGCCGGTGGCGGGGGCGAGGAAGGTGGCTCCTTTCGCCACGAGCTCGGGGCTTCCCGACACGAAGTCGGCGTGCGAGTGCGTGTCGGCGGTGAACGCGATCCTGAGGCCGCGCGCCGCGGCCTCGGCTTGTTCGACGTCGGGGATGCGTCGCGGGTCGACGACGAGTGCGGTGCCGTCGCCGAGGTCGACGAGGTACGAGGAATGCCCGATGCCCTCGTCGACGAAGGCGACGACGTCGGGGCGCGCGTCGCGGGTCATGCGGGCTTCGTCGCGCACACGACGATGTAACCGAGGTAGGGCACGGCCTTGGCCATGCGTGGCATGAGCCACGCCATCTTGCGGATGTTCGCGGGGCGCGTGATCACCCGGCCCATGATGCCCACACTGTGCGCGAGTCCCTCGTCGGCGAGGAACCCACGCGGGGTCATCATCTCGAATGGACCGGTCTCGGTCTGGATGTCGGACAGCCCGCCGGCTCGGTAGATGCGCACCCAGTCGTCGATCGTGTCGAATTCGAGGCCGGGACAGACCTCGCCGAGGAAGATCTGTCGTGCCTCCGCGGTCGGCGGCCGGCGCCAGAAGAACTCGGTAGCGAGGACACGTCCTCCGGGCTTGGTAACGCGAGCAAGCTCGGTCGCGGCGCGCTCGCGATCGACGAACATCGTGACGGCCTCGGCGATGACGACGTCGAAGCACTCGTCTGCGTACCGCAAAGCGAGGATGTCGTCCTCCTCGACCGTCACGCGCGTAGCGATGCCGGCGGCGGTGACTCCCGCACCGAAGCGCGAGGCGATCTCGATCGCGGTCGTTGCGACCCCGCAGCCCACGTCGAGTACGCGATCGCGGCGGAAGCGAGCAACGCCTCGGTGGATGCGCGACCCCCTGGATGGATGACCCGCTTCCCGATCGTGGCCATGAACTGGTACGGATCGAGCGCCGCGATCTCGCGTGCCGCCAGCTTCGTCATGATCCCCCGTCCTTCAGTCCCCGAACTATTCAAAGAATGACTTGAATATAGGGGAGGCGAGGGCATAATTCAAGAGCTAGTTTGAATAGCGAGCCAAGTGTCGGAAGGACGAACGGATGGCAGACCGTGCTGCCAAGGATGCCCTCTTCGAAGCCTTCGCATCGGTGGCGAAGGCGCTCGGTAACGGCCACCGGGCCGAGATCGTCGACGTGCTCGCCCAGGGCGAGCGATCGGTGGAAGCGGTGGCCGCCGAGATCGGTCAGACCGTCGCCAACACGTCACACCACCTCCGGTCGCTCGCGCGGGTCGGAGTGCTCACGACGCGGCGCGACGGGACGCGAGTGTTCTACCGCCTTGCGAGCGAGCGTGTCGGTGAACTGTGGGCGGCGATGCGCGACGTCGCCGCCGCGCATGTTGCCGATCTCGAACATTTGGCGGCCGCGTATCTCGGTATACGCGACGGCATCGAGGAGATCAGTCGCGACGAATTGGCGCAACGGCTCCGAGCCGGCAACGTGATCGTGCTCGACGTCCGACCCACCGAGGAGTTCGAGGCCGGCCACGTGCGCGGCGCGCGCTCGGTCCCGATCGGCGAGCTGCGCCGGCACCTGCGAACACTTCCGCGCGACGCCGACATCGTCGCCTACTGCCGCGGGCCGTACTGCGTCTTCGCGAACGAAGCCGTCGTCGCACTTCGAAAGCGCGGGTACCGTGCCCGCCGCCTCGTTGACGGGTTTCCCGAATGGCGACAAGCAGGCCTCGCGGTAGCGGACGGAAACGAACCCTGAGCTACCAGTCAGCCACGTAACGCGTCGCGCCTCCGGGAGAACTCGCTCTCGGGCCGGCGTGCGAGGAGCACGACGACCGCGACGACGCGCGCGAGGAACACGAGCCATCCGATGCCCATCACCCACCACCAGCCACCCCCACCCCCCATGTGGCCGTCCATCCAGTCGTCAGACCCTCCTGCGTAGATTGCGGCCAGGATCGGTCGGGTGCCAGAGGCGAGCGACCGCGGCGCAGGTACCCAGCGCCGCAGCGAGCCGTGGGCCGAGCGCCCCGGCGCGAAGCGCAGAGAGCGGGAACGGTGGCCCGAGGATCGTCTGCCCGGCGAGGAGTCCTGCTGGGGCTCGCCGCGGCGGTGTCGTTCGGGATCAGTGCGCCGCTGGCGAAGGTGTTGCTGGACGACGTGCGTCCGCAGATGTTGGCCGGGCTGCTCTATCTCGGAGCCTTCATTGCGTTGAGCCTGGTCGGTCGCCGGGCACGTTCGGAAGCTCCTCTCCGGCGCTCCGATGCTCCCCGGATGGCGGCCATGATCGTTGCGGGTGGAGTGGTCGCGCCCGTCTTGTTGCTCCTCGGTCTCGAGCGCGTCACCGGCGTGACCGGCTCGCTGCTCTTGAACCTCGAGGGCCCGTTCACCATCGCGGTGGGTGTTGCGCTGTTCCGGGAGCATCTACCCCGGCAGGCGCAGATGGGTGCGATCGTGATCTTCTCGGGCGCGTTCCTGCTCGGGCTCGGCCCCGGGAACACGGACGCGGACTGGATCGGTATCGCGCTCATCGCGGCCGCGTGCGCCTGTTGGGCGATCGACAACAACCTCACGCAGTCGTTGACCGTTCGCGATCCACGCTCCGTGGTGAGAGTGAAAGTGGGTATCGCGGGGACCGTCAACGCGGCGCTTGCCCTGATGGTGGGTGAGCACCTGCCCGATGTTTCGGTTCTCGTCGCCGTGCTGCTGCTCGGTGGTGTCAGCTACGGGTTGAGCGTCTACCTCGACGCGCTCGCGCTTCGCAGCCTCGGCGCGGCACGCGAAGCGGCCGTGTTCGCCGTGGCACCGTTCGCGGGTGCGCTGCTCGCTCCGCTCGTGCTGCCCGAGTCGCTTGGTCTCCAGGAGTTCGCGGCGGGCGCACTGATGGCGTGCGGCGTCGCGCTCATGCTCCGTGAGCGCCACCAACACCTTCATCGCCACGAGCCGATGGATCATGACCACGTCCACGTCTGCGACGAACATCACCAGCACACACACGAACTCGGTGTCTCGCCGGACGAGCCGCACTCACATCTGCATCATCACGACGATATCGAGCACTCACACCCGCACGTCAGCGACGTTCACCACCGCCATTCTCACCGTCGCACGGACTGAGCAAGAATGGGTTCATGGTGCCCGAGGATGCGGTAGCGGAGGACGGTGGGCCGACCCTCGTCCTCGGTCAGCATGACCACCTTCTGCGCCGCGGCTTGCGGCTCGAGTACGCGACGCTTGTCTGGAACGTCGTCGGAAGCGCGGTGCTCGTCGCAGCGGCGATCGCCACGGGTTCGGTCGCGCTCGCGGGGTTCGGGCTCGACTCGATGATCGAAATCTTCGCTTCCATCGTCGTTGTGTGGCACCTCCGGAACATCGCAACGTCTCGCGAGCGAACGGCACTGGGCCTGATCCGCCTCGCGTTCGTCGGTCTTGCGGTCTACCTGTCGATTCAATCGGTGTACGCGCTCGCGACTCATGCGGAACCGCGTACCTCTCCGATCGGGATCGCCTGGGTGTCGGCCACGTTCATCGCCATGCTGATCCTTGCTGTGGGCAAGGCGCGGACCGGGGCTGCACTCGGGAACGCCGTCCTCAGCTCCGAGGCACGAGTGACGCTGGTCGACGCAGTCCTTGCCGGCGCGGTGCTGGCCGGCCTCGTCGCCGACGCCGTACTGGGGTGGTGGTGGGCCGATGCCCTCGCGGGTCTCGTGATCGTCGCCTACGCGGTGAAGGAAGCGCGGACGCTTGCCGGAGAACGCGGAGATCGATCGTGACGCAGGTCCTGATCGGGTTCGGCATCACGCTCGTGGCGGCGTGGCTTGTCCTTGCCGTGTTCTTGGTCGTCGCGCGGCCGCGCGGTACGACCGTGACCGATGCGGCACGGATCCTCCCCGACGTCATCCGACTGCTCCGGCGACTTGCTGCCGACAAGTCACTCGCGCGGGGAGTGCGCGTTCGGCTGTGGGTGCTCCTCGGCTATCTCGCGTTCCCGATCGACCTCGTGCCCGACTTCTTGCCGGTCATCGGATACGCCGACGATGTGATCATCACGCTCGTCGTCGTGCGGTCGGTGGTACGCCGGGCGGGTCCGAGCGCCCTGGACCGCCATTGGCCGGGAACGGACGCCGGTCTCGCGTCCCTCCTGAAGCTTGCACGCATCGACCCGCGAACTCGAGACGACGAATCCACCGTTACCATGGGCTGAACGCACGAAGGAGGGGAGAGATGGCCGGTTCGATCACACGGGACGCGGAGTCGCCGCCGCCGCTTACGGACGATGAGTTGTCTGCCCTCGCCCTCGCCGCCGATCCCGACATGGCGGTGGACGACGACGCGGTGTGTCTGTGGGATCTCTCTCCGTCCGACGGGCCTCGGTTGTTGCCGGAGTGGTACATGCCCTCGCCGATGGGAGGACCAGGACCACTGACCGGCTGGCGTCGGCGGGTCGCCCGTTTCAGCGTCGGCTTCATCATCGTCTCGTTGGTCGTCATCAACGCCTACGGTCTGTGCAACACGTACGGTCAGCTCAACTTCGTGTAACTCGGTGACGGGTCACAGCAGCGACGAGCGAGCCGAGATGCTGGCGGTGCCGCTCCCGAACGCGCGCGATTACCCGCCGAAGTTGCGGTGGACACCGGAAACCTGGCGCGGCCGCTCGCGTCGGGTGCCGGCGTAAGCCCGAACGATCCGCACGGCGATCCACACGGCGACGAGGCCCCACACGACTCCGAGCACCGTCAGCACTCCGGTCGTGTAGGGGTGGGGGTGCACGGTGGGATTGTTCGGCTTGCGGCCGTAGCCGCGCAGCGCCGGGTACGCGACCGCGACGACCAGCACGCTCGCAATCACACCGGATCGAATGGGCGTCCGCCACGGTTCGGCGAGGAGACTCGCGATGCCGATCCCGATCAGGCACACCAGGGGTGCGATGAGGAGGTCGTGCACCGCGTGACCGGCGACCACCCATGTGGCGACCTGCGTGGCACCGCTGAGGCCGGTCTTCTGGCCGATGAGTTGCAGCGCCCCGAACGCGATCACGGCCCAACCCACGACCAGCGCGATCCAGAACCCTGCCCCGCGCGCCGACTCGGGTTCGCTCACAGAACTTCCAGTCTCGTGACCCACTTGGTCTGCATCGTCCCCGGTCGGTTCGGCCCGATCAGCCGTACGGGGAAGCCGTGATCGATGTGCAGCACTTCGTCGTTGACGCGAAGCGCGAGCAATGTGTCGCGATCGTGCGCGTGCGACCCGTTCAGCATGGAGGACCTGTGGTCCTGGAGGGACTGCACCCTGACCGACGCGCCGGCGGGCGCCCCGGCCATGGCCAGCAAGTCGCGGACCCTCACTCCTTGCCATCGTTGTGACGTGCTCCAACCTTCGACACACGCGATGGGCAGGGTTGCCCCGTGCTGCAGCAGCGCGTTGAGCTCGTCGAGCGTGAAGGTGAGGGAACGGCGCACGTTGCCGTCGACCTGCAAGCGGAAGTCGGGACTGCGGGCGGCTTCGAGCACGCCGACGCCGGCTGCGGTGCGGTTCACCGGGAAGCCTTGCGGTCCGACGCTGGGCCTGCGGGGCGCGAGCAGCGTGAGTCGTTCCAGGAAACCGACCGTTTGGCCCACAGTGAACAGCGTCAGCAGTCCGCTCATGCCGAACACCGTGAGCAGGAATGTGCGGCGCTCGGTGGTGGCGATGCCGGTTGTGGCGATGCCGGTTGTGGCGATGTCGGTGTCGCCGTGCTCGGTCGCGTCCGGCGGACTTCGCTTCGCGAGTGCCTGGCGGGTGATGCTCCATTTCGCGCCGATGTGCACGATGAGCGCGCCGATGGAGATCCATGCCACCCAGTAGTGCGCGAGAAGGAACCCGAATGGCCACGGGTACCACTGGTTGATGTTGGCCACTCCGCTCGTGAGCTGGAAGAGGCCCCCGCCGATCAGCGGGATGAGTGACACGCGCTCGAGAAAGTGCGCGACGCCGGTGAACGCCGGCCGCTCGAAGAGCTTGGGAAACACGACCCAGAGCTTTGCGAACAGCAGGGGGATTGCCGCGATCCCGGTCGCGATGTGGAGCCCCTGGGTGACGCGGTAGAGACCGGCCGGTCGCGACGGCCAGTGGAACCAGCTCGGTGGATTTTGGATCAGGTGCGACAGCACACCGGTGGCGAAGCACACGCCGAAGGCGACACCGAGCGCGATGCCCAACACGGCCGCGACCCGCTCGTCGTGGAGCACGCTCCGGGGCTGGAGCCGCACGCTCATGGCGCGCGCCTCAAGCCGCGTGCGCGTGTGTGGAGCGCCGCGAACCAGCGCCCCTCGTCACACCACACCTCGTCGACGGTCAGGTCGCTCGCAATCGCCGTCGCGCCGAGCTCGTCGATGGAGAGGCAGCTCCACGGGAACCAGGGTCCGTACCGCGATCCGAGCTCGAGTCGCGCCGTCGTCCTGACCCGTGGTGCACCGGGCGGATCGAGTTCCACCAGCACACACCCGCCGACGCGGAGGAGCGCGCGGACCCGGTGCAGGAGCTCGACGGGGTCACCACCGATACCGATGTTGCCGTCGAGCAGCAGGGCGGTGCGCCAACGTCGGGCGCCGGGAACGCGCGCGAAGACCGAACGGTGCAGGACGGGCGCGCCGCGGTCGCGCGCGAGGTCGATGGCGGGCGGGGTGAGATCGATGCCAAGCGTGAGTTTGCGTTGCTCTGCGAGTGCGACGACGTGACGGCCGGGTCCGCACCCGATGTCGAGCACCGGTGGGTGTGCGCGGGAGAGCACGCGGTAGTCGACGGGCGCGAGGGGTGCGAGCCATCGGCCGGCATCCACTCGCAGCGGTTCGCCGCTCGGATGGCGAAGACACGCGGTCGTCGCCTGCTCCATCACGAGACAAGCACGCGGGTGAACTTCGAGTCGAGCTGCCTGAACGCCGCGGCGAAACGCGTGGCAGGCGCACCGCGCGCGACCGCGACCGCGTCGTCGTACTCGTCGACGTCACGGAGTAACGGAAGCGTCGCCGTGTGCAGCCCGAGCTCGACGAGGCGCGCGTGTTGCACCGCTCCCGTCGTCGGCGTGCTCATCGGAACGCCGAGGAAAGCGCGGCGCGTCGGACGCGTGAGCCCCACGATCCAGAACCCGCCGTCAACCGAGCGCCCGATGACCGCGTCATTGCAAGCATCGAGGTGGGCGAGTGCGTCGTCGATCAGCTCCGGGGTTACCTGTGGCGTGTCCATCCCGACGAGCACGGTGGGTCCGTCGACGTTTGCGAACGCGGCGCTCAGCCGGCGGTCGAGTGCCCCTTGGGCTTGCGGTCGCACTTCGAAGCTCGGATCCAGCCGAGCGGGCGGCTCGCCGTCGAGCACGAGTACGCGGCGGTCGCACCGCGTGTGCTGCACGGCCGACAGCGTGTCGTCGAGCGCGGCGGCCGCGAGCAGTGCCGCCTCGTGCAGCGTGAAGGGCGGACAGAGTCGCGTCTTGACTCGGCCCGCAACCGGTTCCTTCGCCAGTACCAGCACGGTTCTCGGCGGGCTCATCGCAGCGCCCGGGCCATGTCGACCACGGCGCGCGCGGTGCCGCGCACGGTGCCGGTGACCTTCGACCGGCCGAGACGCGGTCGGTAGGTGACCGGCACTTCGGTGATCGACCACCCTTGGCCGCTCGCCCGCAAGACCATCTCCAAGGGCCAACCGAACCGGCGGTCCGCGATCTCGAGGCCCAGGAGCGGCTCGCGGCGCGCGGCGCGCATGGGGCCGAGGTCTCGGAGCGCGAGGCCGGTACGGCGCCGGATCTCCAGGGCCAGGACTCGATTCGCGGCGCGCGCGTGCCACGGCCACGCCCGGCGCGACGTCGGCCGGCGCGAACCGAGCACCAGCGCGGCTTCTCCGTGGACGATTGGGTCAACCACACTCGGGAGGTCAGTGCCGCTCAGCGAGCCGTCGCAGTCCATGAAGCACACGACTTCGCTCGTGGCGGCGTGCAGGCCGGCCGCGCATGCCGCGCCGAACCCGCGTCTCGGCTCGCTGACGACGCGGGCGCCGTGTGCGCGCGCGACGTCGGCCGAGCCGTCGGTCGACCCGTTGTCGACGACGATCGGAATGAAGTCTGCGGGGAGGCTCGCGAGGACGAGGGGAATGGCTTCGGCTTCGTCGAGCACAGGAAGAATGACCTCGAACATCGTTTCGCAACGTACTCAGCCGGTGCGACGAAAAGCGCGTGATCATGCTTACGATTCGCGAAACGAATGCGCGAGTACGGCGTGACCTGCGGCATGCACTCGGTACTGTGCGGCAGGTGACCAGGGTCGATGTCGCGATCGAGTCCGCGATCGAGCCGCCGCGACGCGGTGCACGTGAACGCGCACCGCTCACGCTGTGGGCCGTACTGGTCCTTGCCGGAGCCCTTCTGGTGCGGCAGTTCGTCGACCCGGTCGCTATCGCGCGTCACGATGCCGTGCCGCTCCACGCGAGCTTCGACCCGCACATCGAGATCGCGGTCGTGTTGCCTCTCGCGATCGCGCTCGCGCTGATCGTGTGGGGGGCGCGATTGGCTGCCACGCTCGAATGGCGACGGCTGCTCGCGGGAGCGTGGGTCGCGTCGACATCGTGGGCGATCGGACTGGCGGCCGTCCGGGGCTGGGGCCGGATCACCGCGCCGCTCGAGCACTCGGGCGAGTACCTCGCGCTCCTGCCAGGCATCCACTCCATCCCGAGCTTCCTCGACGGATTCGTCGAAAACATCCGCCATTACCCAGTTCACGTGCAGGGGCATCCTCCCGGCTTCGCCACGCTGAGCGCGTCGCTCCACGCGGGTGGCTTGGGATCGCCCGTGCTCGTCGCGTTGTTGTGCATCGTCGTCGGTGCGGCGGCGGCCCCACTCGTGCTGGTCGTGGTGCGCGAGGTCGTCGACGAGGAGTGGGCGCGGCGTTCGGCGCTGTTCGTGGTGCTGGCACCGATGTCGATCTGGATCGCGACGAGCGCGGACGCGTTTTATGCCGGTGTGTCGTGCGCCGCGACCGCGCTCGTGGTGCTCGCCACCGGGCGGCAGGGCTCGAGGGGCGACGCGTACGCCGTCGGCGGCGGCATCCTGTTCGGAGTCCTCGCGTATCTCTCGTACGGCCTCGTGCTCGTCGCGGTGATTCCCCTCACGGTCGCGGTGTACCGCCGCGCCCCGCGTCCGGTTCTGCTGGCGTGCGCGGGCGCGCTGCCGGTGGTCGGCGCGTTCCTGCTGTCGGGGTTCTGGTGGATCGACGGCTTGCTGGCCACCAGGGATCGATACTTCGCCGGTGTCGCATCTCGGCGTCCCTACCCGGTGTTTCTCGTCGCCAACCTCGCGAGCTTCGCGATCGTGTTGGGACCGGCGGCGTTCGTGGCGCTGACCCGACTCCGTCACCGTCGGGTATGGCTGTTGGTCGCAAGCGCGCTCGCCGCGGTCGCGCTCGCGGATCTCAGCGGGATGTCGAAAGGGGAGGTGGAGCGCATCTGGCTACCCTTTGCGCCATTCGTCCTCGTGTCGTGCGGCGCCCTCTGGTCGGCCCGCGTCACGAACGGCACGCGAGATCGACGGTTCTCGACCGGCACAATGTGGTTGGCGGCGCAGGCCGGCCTGGCCGTAGGCCTCGAGGGATTGGTACGAACCGCATGGTGATGTCGAGCCGGGTCTTGGTCGTCGATGACGATCCGACCGTTACCGAGATCGTCACGCGCTACCTCGAGCGCGAAGGGTTCGTGGTCGAAGCAGTGGGCGACGGGAACGAGGCACTGGCACGCGCGATGGCCGAACCCCCCGCGCTGGTGGTGCTCGACCTCATGTTGCCGGGCATCGACGGCATCGAAGTGTGTCGGAGGCTCCGGGCCTTCGCGCCGATTCCGATCGTGATGCTGACCGCGCGCGGCGACGAGGAAGATCGCATCATCGGCCTCGAGCTCGGGGCCGACGACTACATCTCGAAGCCGTTCTCGCCGCGCGAGTTGACCGCGCGGGTCAAGGCCGTGTTGCGCCGAGTCGAGGCTCCGGTGCCTGCCCAGCAGGCGGCGACCATCACGTGCGGCGACGTCGAAATCGATCTTCGGGCTCGTGAGGTGCGCCGATGCGCGGAGCCCGTCGCGGTCACCGCGCGCGAGTTCGACCTCCTCGCCTTTCTGGTGCTGCGCCCCCGGCATGCGTTCCGGCGGGAAGAGCTGCTCGAACAGGTGTGGGGCTACACGTACGGTGACACGGCGACGGTCACCGTGCACATTCGACGATTGCGCGAGAAGATCGAGGAGAACCCGTCGGAGCCGCGATGGATCAAGACGGTGTGGGGCGTCGGGTACCGGTTCGATCCCACATGAACACTTCTCCCCGCGGCACCGATCTGTCCCGTGTCCTGCTGGCGGCTCTCGTTGGCGCGTCGGTCATCGTGCTCGTTGCAATCGCCGCGCGTGTCCCCGCCGCCGACGCCGTCAAGCTCGCCGCCATCGGGAGTGGAGTCGCGCTTGCGGGCGCGATCGGGGGAGCGTGCGTACTCCATTTCGTGCGCCGGCAGTCGCTCGCGGTGCAGATCGCCGCAACCGCGCTCGTCGTTCTGATCGCGGTCGGAGCGGGTGCGTTCGTCGCTGCACAGGCCATGTTCTTGAGCGAACACGATCTCGCAGCGCTCAGCGTGATCCTCGTAGCTGCGGGCGTGGTCGGCGTCGGTACCGCGGTCGCGCTGGGCCGGCGCGTCGGACGCGCGAGCCAGACGCTCATCGACGTCGCGCGTGGCATCGGTACCGGTGAAGTCGCACTCGTCGAGAGCCCGCCAGCGGTGCCTCAGGAGCTTGCGCGCCTCTACCACGAGTTGCTCGTCGCGTCGGCGCGACTCGATGACGCGCGCCGAAGAGAGCAGGCACTCGAGGCGTCACGCCGCGAGCTCGTTGCGTGGGTCTCACACGACCTGCGCACTCCACTCGCGGCGATCCGCGCCGTCGCGGAGGCGCTGGAGGACGGCGTCGTCTCCGATCCCGAGACCGTCGCCCGCTACCACACGACCCTGCGAGTGGAAGCCGACCGCCTGAGTGGCCTCGTCGACGACCTGTTCGAGCTGAGCCGCACCCAAGCCGGCGTACTGCGGCTGGAACTCGGCCCCGTATCGCTCGGTGATCTGGTCTCCGACGCGATCGCCGGCGCGCGGGCGACGGCGGAGGCAAAGGGTGTTCGCATCGAAGGCCGGCTCGCCGCGACCGCAACCGACCTCGACGCGTCCGCGGCTGAGGTGCTCCGCGCGCTGCGCAACATCTTGGAGAACGCGATCCGTCACACCCCGAGCGACGGAACCGTGCTCGTGGAAGCCGATGCCGACGACGACTACGCCTACATCTCGGTGCAGGACTCCGGAGGTGGGATACCCGACGATGATCTACCGCGCGTCTTCGACGTCGCGTTCAGTGGCAACACGGCTCGTACCCCGGGGAGCGGCGCCGGTCTCGGACTCGCGATCGCGCGTGGCCTGGTCGAGGCGCATCGCGGCGACCTCACTGTGCGCAACGAGTGCGACGGTGCGCGCTTCACCGTTCGCCTGCCGCTCTCGGTACCTCGCGAGTGGGCTTGATGCGCGTCCTGGTGACCGGCGGTGCCGGGTTCATCGGCTCGCACATCGTCGAAGAACTGGCTGGGGCCGGCCATGAAATCGTCGTCCTCGACTCGATCCATCCGGCCGCCCACCACGAGTTCCCCACCTGCGTCGTTCCCGGCGTGGAGTACCACTGGGCCGATCTTGCCGACACGGAAACGCTGCATCGGGTGACGAGCGGGATCGACGCGGTCTGCCATCAGGCGGCGATGGTGGGGCTCGGCGAGGATTTTGGCGACGTCGTGGGCTACGTACGCGACAACGCGTGCGGCACCGCGCACCTCCTCCACGCGCTCCACGGGCGACGCTTCCGCGGTGCGTTCGCGCTCGCGAGCAGCATGGTGGTCTACGGCGAGGGCCGGTACCGCTGTGAGCGGCACGGTGAGATACGTCCCGAGCCGCGCGAGGCCGCGCGTCTCGCGAAGGGCGACTGGGAGCCCCGATGCCCAACGTGTGATCGCGAACTCTGTCCCGAGGCGGTTCCCGAGAGCGCGCCGGCTGATCCGCGTAGCGTGTACGCCGCGACCAAGCTCCACCAGGAGCATTTGTGCGGACTGTACGGACGCGAACACGGCGTGCCCGTCACTGCCCTCCGGTACCACAACGTCTACGGGCCGCGCATGCCGCGCAACACCTTGTACGCGGGCGTCGCCGGCATCTTCCGGAGCGCGCTCGAGCGCGGGGAGGCGCCGCAGGTGTACGAGGATGGTGATCAGCTCCGCGACTTCGTCCACGTCCGAGATGTCGCCCGTGCCAACCGCCTCGCGCTCGAAGCGGAGTGTCCGTACAACGGTCCGCTGAACATCGCGAGTGGCACCCCTCGCTCGGTCTACGAGCTCGCCGCCGCGCTGAGCCGCAACCTCGGGCCCGACGCCCCGCCACCGGAGATCGTGCCGCGCTACCGCCTCGGAGACGTGCGGCATGTCTTCGCCTCGCCGAACGCGGCAGCTCGACGCCTCGGCTTCGTGGCTGCCGTGTCATTCGACGACGGCATCAGGGAGTTCGCAGCCGCGCCGATGCGTTGAGCGCCCGCCGCGAGCCCGCGGCGTAGATGAATTGGTCTACTCGTGGGTAGACTCAGGGCTGTGAGCACAACGATCAGGGTGAGTGAGCAGACGCGAGCACGATTCGCGAAGCTGGCCGATGTAACCGGGCGGCCGATGACCCAGCTCCTCGACGAGGCCGTGGATGCGCTCGAGCGCCGAGTGTTCTTCGACGAGATGTCGGCTCGTTATTCCGATCTACGCGGCGATGCTCACGCCTGGGCGGAGATCGAGTCGGAACGCGCCGTCGAGAGCCATGCGCTGCGTGATCGTTCGGTGTGACCTCGCGCCGGGGTGAGATCTGGCTCGTCGACTTCGGCGAACCGATCGGCACCGAGCAAGCCGGGCGGCGCCCGGCGGTGGTCGTGTCCGCTGACCGCTTGAACGACAGCCGCGCGGGCGTCGTCATCGTCGTGCCGTGCACCACGACACGTCGGGGGTTGCCGTCGCACATCGAGATCGAACCGGGAGCTTCCGGTCTCGACGATGTGAACTACGCGAAGTGCGAGGACGTGAAGTCGGTTTCCGAGCAGCGCATGATCGCCCGGCTCGGTGTGGTGGGAGACGAGCCGCTGTTCGCGATCGCTCGAGCGCTCAGGTTCTTGCTCGACTTCTGAGTGGCTGACGGTCAACGGTCGCCGAGGGCGACGGCCTCCGGTTCGGGTGGGCCGTATTCGTCGGCGCCCGGGGACGCGACGCCTTCCGCCGCGGTGACGCGCCGCACGTTCCGCGTGAGCACCCACCACGCCACCGCCCAGGCGACCGCGAAGCCGCCCACGACGAAGGCCGCGACCCGTGGCCCGGCCGCGTCGGCGATCGCCGATGCCACCAGGCTCGAGATTCCGAGCGACAGCGTGATCAGCGCGAAGTCGACCGCGAAGACACGCCCTCGGATGTAGTCCGGAACCAGCACCTGCAGCCCGTACGTGGACAGCGCCCACTGCGTGCCTCCGCCGAGGTGCGCCACGAAGATCACCACCGCCGCCACCCACAGCGCCGGCGCCAGGCCGAGCGCCATGTACGAAAGACCGAAGACGCCGAGCGCGAGTCCGATCACGCGGAACAGGCGTCGGTGTTCCGGCCCGCTCAGACGGTGACCGAAGAACGGCCCGATCAGCGCACCGACGCCGCGCGCCGCCATCAGCACACCGACGCCGATGTCTCCCTTGTCGAACACGTCGACTCCGAAGACGGGAATGAGCGCGAGCACGCCCGCGGCGAGTCCGAACCCGCCCTTCACCGAGATCAGCGCGAACACGCGACGGTCACTTCGGGCGTAGTGCACGACCTCGACCGTCGCCGCGACCATCTTGGGGTGTTCGTGGTCGGGCTCGCGCTGCTCCGAGAACGATCGACGGATGCCCGACAGGACGAGCGCCGAGAGGAGGAACGACATCGCGTCGATCACGAAGGCCGTGTCGCGCCCGAACACCGTGGACACGACGCCGCCCACCGCAGCACCCACCGCGAGCATCGTGCCCCACAGGGACCCGCCCAACGCGTTGGCCGTCGGCAGATCCTCGGGTTCGACCAAGTTCGGGATCGCGGCGTTGGAGGACGGCTCGAACGGCGCGCTGAACACCGAGAGCAACGCCAGCAGCGGGTAGGCCAGCCAGACGGTGTCCGGCCCGACCAGCAGGAACGCGGCGCAGATCGCGACCCGGGCCAGGTCGCACCAGATCATGAGCTTGCGTCGGTCGAGACGGTCGGCCAGCACGCCGGCCACCGGTGATGCGAGGAAGAAGGCTGCTTGCTGGGCAAGGATGGCGAGGCCGACGTCGATCGCGCGACCGGTCGTCTCGAGGATCAGCCCCGTGATCGCGACGAACAGGAACCAGTCGCCGCCGAGCGAGATGACCGAGGCAAAGAACAGCCGTCGGAACTCGCGGTTCCGCCCGAGCAGCGAGAAGCCGGCGCGGAACCCGGTGCGCCCCGAGAGCTCTCGGTGCACTCGCTCCTCGGGAGACAAGCGCTCGCCCCCGACCATCGGGGTGTTGTACCACGTTGCGGTCTGCGAGACTGGCGCGCGTGGACTTCGCCACGCGCGCTGATCTCGCGGGCCGTCTTCGCGGTCTGGTCATTCTCCTCGACGATCACCTCACGCTCGACCAGTGCCGATCGATCGACGAGCGCATCGACGCCGACGAGTTCGGATCGGCGCTCGAGACACTCGCCGACTGGCTCGCGGAAGCCCAGACGCCGGTCCCTGACGACATCCGCCGCGACTTCGAGCGTCTGTCGTCGCAGATCGGAAACGCTGAGCGCGTGATGGGTCCGCTCAACGAGCACTGCCCGCAGGAGACGTGATGAGCCTCGCCGCCCAACTGACCGGATCGATCCTCATCCTCGCGGCCTTCGTCGGCGTGCAGATGCGCAGGCTCAGCAGCGTCGGGCTCGCGTATCTGATCGCGAACGTCGTGGGCTCGGTCCTCTTGTTGGTGACCGCGGTGGTCGAGACGCAGTGGGGCTTCGTGCTCCTCGAGGTCGTGTGGCTCGCGGTGTCGCTGTGGAGCCTCGTCCGACTGCTCGCCGGTCGCACGGTCGACCCCGCCCACTGACCCATGATGTAGGAGCGAGTGGCCGCGAGCCGGGTACCCCGGCGAGCAGCGAGCGACCCATGTCAGGAGCTCGATGGACCTCGGAGTGCGGGACCAGGGATACCTCATCGTCGGCGGCACGGCCGGCATGGGGTTCGAAGCGGCGCGCGCGCTGGCCGCCGACGGGGCGCGCATCGCGGTCGCCGGACGCGACCGCGACCGGGCTTGGGGTGCCGCCGACGCGATCCGAGCGGAGTACCCGGCCGAGGTCGTGCCGATCGTCGGCGACCTCAGCAAGGGGGCCGAGGAAGCCGAGCGGGTGGTGGCCGAGGCGACCGAAGCCCTGGGGGATCTGGCCGGCATGGCGATCACAACCGGAACCAGCGGGCTGGCACACAGCACGTTGGAGGATGCCACCGACGCGGTCTGGGACGAGGCGGTCCAAGACGTGCTCATGACGATCGTGCGGACGGTGAAGGCGGTGCTGCCGCAGCTCGTCGATCGCGGATCGGGCACGATCGTCACCACGTCGGCGTACAGCATCCATGCACCGCACTCGAATCGCATGCCGTACGTGGCGCTCAAGGCTGCGATCGCGGTGTTCACCAAGAACGTGGCGAAGTCCTACGGGCGCGCGGGGGTTCGGGCGAACTGTGTGTGTCCGGGCGCGATCGAGACGGGGGGCCTGGCCGCGCTGCGCAGACAGATTGCAGCCGAGCGCGGGATCCCGGAGGACGGTGTGCTCGAGCGGGTCATGGTCGAGGAATGGCACATGGATGTCGCGTTGGGCCGTCCCGGACGCCCCGACGAGGTCGGTGACCTGTTCGCCTTCTTGCTCTCGCCGCGCGCCGGATATCTCACCGGCGCGTTGATCAACATCGACGGCGGCACCGACTTCTGACGGCGCTGGTAGATGGGCTACGCGGTCGGTTCCAGTTTGATGGCGTGCTCGGGGCAGCCGTCGACCGCGCGCTGCGCGGCTTCGAGGTGTTCGTCGCCGACTTCACTCCGTAGCGCGATCGAGAAGCCGTACTCGTCGGGACAGAACAGATCCGGCGACCCCGCGTAGCAGTTGCCGTGTGCCTTGCACAGGTCACGGTCGACTGCGAGTTTCTGCGTTGCCATCCGCACCACTGTACGGCGGTGGTCTCAGTGGAACCTCTTCCTCCGCGCGAGGTCGGCGCCCGTCGGCGGAGGCTTCGCGGCGACGCCGGGCGGTGGGCGATGGGCCGCAGCAGCCAGCTCCGCCAGCTCTGCGAGAAGCTCGAGGTCGGTGCGCGACTCCACCGCGATGCCGATCCAGTCCGAACCGCTCCGGAGGAGGATGACGCGCTCATCGGCCTTCAGCCGGGCCCGTTCGGCGCTGATCACCTGCCGTGTGAGCCGCAGCGCGAGCCCCACGTCACGGAAGTTGGCGACCTGGGTACCGTTCACGAACCAGGCGGGTCCATCGGTGAAGATCCCTTCGCCTTCCATGAACCCGTCGACTCCCAACATCGTCTTCACGACCTGTCGTTCGAGTTCCGGTTTCATCGAGGGGTCAAGAGTATGAGCGACGACGACGTCCTACCCCAGTTCTGTTCACAGTGCGCGACTGCGGTGGAACTGATCGAAGTCGGCGGCGAGCCGGTCTGGGTGTGCCCGAGCTGCGGGCACCGTCAGCACCGTCGCCAGATCGTCGGGGTCGCGGTGATCGTGATGGAGGAAGGTCGGTTGCTCATGGTGCAGCGCCGCTACGGCCACGACGCAGGCGCGTGGTGCATCCCGTGCGGTCACGTCGGGTGGCACGAGGACGTACGTGAGGCCGCGGTCCGGGAGCTCGAGGAGGAAACGGGCCTCGTGGTCGAGCTCGACGGTGTCTTCGACGCGCACACCACGTTCCACGACCGCAATCGGCACCACGCAGGGATCTGGTTCTCGGGACACCGGGTGGGGGGCACGCTGCGTGCGGGCGACGACGCCGTCGATGCCGACTTCTTCGCGCTCGACGACTTGCCCGCGCCACTTGCCTTCGACACCGACGAGAGCGTGATCGAGAAACTGCGCGCGGATCGCGCTCGGTGATCAGCTGGCGTGAGTTCCGCGACTGTCCGGTCGTCAACGATCGCGGCTGCTTCGGGCTCATCGTGCCCGGCCCGAAGCTCGAGGACCTGCGCCGTGATCCGCGCGATCGGGGCTTCGATGCGCAGGCGCTCGTCGAGTTCACCCTGGAGCGCTGCCTGTTGACGCGCACCGAGGGCGACGTCACATTCCCCAAGGGCCACACGGTGTGGAAGGCGCGGTGAAGTCCCCCTCCGTTTGTTGATAAATATGATCGAGAAGTAGGCTTTTAGGGATCGGCGCTCCCTGGAGGCACGCATGACCCACACGAACGAGCGGCGGAACACCGCAGTCGTCGGTCTGATCGTGCTGGGTGTCGGGCTCGCGGCCGCGCCACTCGTCTTCTCGATGTTCGATCGCGCACCAGCCGGCGGCGAGATGATCGACGAGTTCCGGCCCTTCATGACCCAGGCGCAAGTCGACAAGTTCCGCGGGTTCCTTGTCGAGATGGGCGCAGCCGCTGACGAGCAAACTGCTGACGTCGATCCTGCGGCGGCAGCTCGACTCGGCGTCAGCCCGGCCGAATACGCGAGGCGCGTGACGTACGTGCACGCGTTCGAGCGGGCATGGCCGGGGATCGATGCCGACATGAGTGACATGCTCGATCGGATGCAGCGGAATCTCGGTAACTACGAAGGCGTCGACGCGCTCCCGCCGTTCCCGCTGTTCCCCGGGTTCTTCGTCGTTCCGGGTCTCCTGGTAGCGGGCTTCGCCGGCGCTGCTCTGATCGAGCGCCGGCGAGGACGCAGCTCTCGCGGCGCGTTGATCGTGGTGGTCGTGCTCGGATTCGGGATCGTTGCCGCACCGGCGGTGTTCCAGATGTTCACACGCGCACCGAACGGCGGCGAGATGATCGATGACTTCCGTTCGCTGATGACGCGCGAGAAGGTCACGACGGTCCAGGGGTACTTCATCACCATTGGGAACGGCGAAGCCGAGATACGCAACGTCGCGTTGCCGACTGCTGCATTGCCGTCGGGGAGCACGCCGGCCGTCGACCGCTTCGTTCGCGACTGGCCGCGCATCAACCGAGAGATCGCGCCGTTCGTGGGGGTCATGGCCGACAACGTCGACAACTTCGCGGCGGTCGACGCGCTCCCTCCATTCGCGCTCTTTCCGTGGTTCTTCGTGATACCTGGCGTGCTGATTGCCGGGCTCGGCCTCATCGCGCTCCGCATTACGAGCCGTTCAGCACCTGCACATCAACACGTTGGAGGTTCAGTGAGCAACGCAAGCAAGCCGACGATCGTCACCGGGACTCTGCTCGCGGTGGCCGCCGTATTCCTCTTCGCGACCCCCGCTCTCGCCAAGTCGAGCAAGTCGACGGCACTCGTCGGCACGTTCAAGGTCGATGCGGCTGACTGCGCCGCCGCCGCGCCCACGGCCGGCTCGTACTTCCGAATGGTGCAGACCGGTGGCAACACCACGAGCGGTCCGTTCGTACCGAACGCCGACTCGTCGTGCGGTGACAAGACCTACACCGCGCTCGCTCCCGGGACCGGTAGCGGGCTGGTGACCGGCAAGTATCAGGCGCAGCCGACCCCGCCGTTCGACTCGGCCGGCAACGGGACCGCCACTTCCATCTTCACGCCCACGAAATTCTTCGGTGTGAACTTCGCGGTCTCGACAAACAAGACCGATCCCCAGACGGGCGACACGACGAAGGTTCCCAGCGTCAAGGCCGGGGCCAAGGGCGCGCTCAGCGGGAACATCGACGCGTTCGGCGTGGCCTACGGCCAGCAGCAGTTCAACCAGGGATCACCGAAGCCCGATGGGTCGCGACCCTCGGGCACGAAGGGCCCGAGTGGCACCTACAACGCAAAGACCGGCGCCTACACGCTGGAATGGACGAGCGCGATCGTCGGTGGCCCGTTCGACGGCTTCACCGGTGTATGGCACCTCGAGGGCAAATTCAAGAAGGCGAAGTCATGACGAACAGAACGGAGAGCGTCGCATTGAAGCAGCTCTTCAGGTTCCCGAACCCGGTGAACGAGGTGTCCGCGCGGTTGGTGGCCGCGGGCGTCGTCGTGATGAGCGTGGCGACAATCGTGTTCGACCAACCCTGGATCCTCGTGCTGCTCGCGTACGGCTTCGTTGCCCGAGTGCTCACTGGGCCCACGCTGAGTCCGCTCGGTCAGCTCGTCACGCGCGTGATCACACCGCGGTTGCCGTTCCCGCCGAGGTACGTGCCCGGTCCTCCCAAACGGTTCGCGCAGGGAATCGGCGCCACGTTGTCCGTCACCGCCCTGATCCTGCACTTCGGGTTCGGTGCGACCGATGTCGCCTACGTGCTCGTCGGGATGATCGTGATCGCGGCCACGCTCGAGTCGGTCTTTGCGTACTGCCTCGGGTGCAAGATCTTCGCGGTGCTCATGCGCATCGGGGTGATCCCCGAGTCCGTGTGCGAGGAGTGCGCCGACATCTGGCGCCGGTCAGGCGTGGGCGCGTGACCAACGTTGCGGCGCTGGGCGCGCTCGCCGACTCCTACGAAGCCCGTCATCTTGCCGCGATGGGCGCCATCGTGTGAGCGTGGGGGAGTGGCGGATCCCCTGGACGAACTGCAACTCCTGCTCCGACCCGGCATCGAGGGATGCCGGGCCCGGCAGGTTCCGCACGTCACCGCCATCACCGGAAGCGTCGCCGTCGGGAAGAGCGCCACCGCGCGGCTTCTGCGGGAGTCGCTGACCGCCACGGTCGACGGGCTTCGGGTGGAGATCGTGTCGTCCGACGGGTTCCTGTACCCGAACCGGGTGCTCGACGAGCGCGGGCTCGCGATGCGGAAAGGCTTTCCCGAGAGCTACGACCGCGACGCGCTCGTCGCGTTTCTCGAAGCCGTGAAGGCGGGGGAGCGCAACATCCGCGTCCCGGTGTACTCGCACGAGGAGTACGACGTGCTCGACGAGCAGCAGGTGCTCGTGGAAGCCGAAGTCGTCATCGTGGAAGGACTCCACCTCTTGGGTCTGTCGGACGCGATCGACGTGGGGATCTACGTGGACGCCGCCGAACCCGACATCGAGCAGTGGTACGTAAACCGGTTCCTCGAGCTTCGGAGCAGCGGCGATTCGTTCTACCGGCAGTTTGCGAGCATGTCCGACGACGACGTGATCGCGTTCGCCCGCCAGGCGTGGGCGGCGATCAACGCGGTGAACCTCCACCAATACATCCTCCCGACCCGCGAGCTCGCCGACGTCGTCGTGGAGAAGGCCCCGGACCACTCCATGAGGCGGATCCGCCGTCCGCGTGACACCATGAGCCTGTGATGGATCAAGAGCTGGTCGACATGCTCGAATCGGTGTGGGACTCCATCGAGACGATGGGTGAGGACCTCACCGAGAGCGAGTGGAAACGGCATACGGAGCTTCCCGGGTGGACGGTGCAGGACAACCTGGTGCACCTCTCCGCGATCGAGGCGATGAGCCTCGGCCGGCCATGGAGGGGGCACGAGGCGGCCGATCTGTCCCACGTGAAGAACGAGATCGGGAAGTCCAACGAGCACGCGGTCGATTCCCGGCGGGGATGGACCGGTGCCGAGGCGTTGGCCGAGTTCCACGTGCTCACGAAGGAGCGGATCGCGCAGCTGCGCGCCCTCGACGAGGAAGGCTTCGGCGGCGAATCGTGGACCCCCGTGGGCCCGGGAACGGTGCGTGACCTGCTGCCGTTCCGCATCTTCGATTCGTGGGCTCACGAGCAAGACATGCGGCGCGCCGTCGCCCGGCCGGGGAACCTCGACTCGGACGCGGCCCGGTTCTGCCAGAACATGGTGGTCGACGCGATGCCCTTCGTCGTCGGGAAGAAGGTCGCGCCCCCCGACGGTTGCACGATCGTGTTCTCGATCACCGGTCCCTTGCCACGCGAGGTCACGATCCAGATGGTCGAGCGTCGTGCGGCGCGACTCGACGCGGTGCCCGACCATCCCACCGCGCGGCTCACGATGGACAGCGTGACCTTCGAACGCGTGGCGTGTGGCCGCGTCGACCCGGCGTTGACGCTCGCGGCCGGTGAAGTGCAGATCGACGGCGACGACGAGCTCGGGCGACGCGTCGTCGGCGAGATGAACTACATGTTCTAGGCAGAAAGGTTTCTTGCGATGGCGCTGGTGCAGAACGTGGTGCATGGGAGCGCGGCCGAGCGGGTCCTGCTGCTCATGCACGGGTACGGCGCCGACGAGCGCGACCTCGGTGGCCTCCTTTCCTATCTGGATCCGGAGGGGAAGTTCGTCACAGTGCTCCCGCGCGGTCCGCTCTCCGCGCCGCCGGGCTTCTCGTGGTTCGACGTGATGACCGCCGATCCCGATGAGGCGCGCGAAGGGTTCGTCGCCGCGCTCGCCGCGGTCGACGATCTCCTCGACGAGGTCTGTGCGGAGCACGACATGCCGCGCGACGAGGCAGTGGTCGCCGGCTTCTCGCAGGGCGCCGGCCTCGCGTTCGCGCTCGGAGTCGGTCGGAGCGACCGTCCCCATCCTGCGGGCGTGATCGCGATGAGCCCGTTCGTGCGCCTCGAGGTGATCGACGTCGACTGGGACGCCGCGCGCAACATCGCGGTGCTCCTCCAGCACGGCACCGACGACCCGATGGTGAAGGTCACCAACAGCCGCGAGCTGGCGAACCTCCTCGCCGAGCACGACGTGCCGCTGGTCTTCGCCGAGTACCCGATGGGCCACGAGGTCGCGCTCGAGAGCGTGCAGCAGGCGCGGACGTGGCTCGACGCGATCCGAGTCGGCGAGCGCCCGTCGGAGCCGCTCCCGGCACCTCCTCCCGAGAGCCCGGTGAAGCCGGTGACCACCGCCGAGTTCGACACCGAGGTGCTCGGTTCCGACATCCCGGTGATCGTCGACTTCTGGGCGCCGTGGTGCGGCCCGTGCCGTCAGGTGGGCCCGGTCGTCGAGCAGATCGCGGTGATGCGCCAGGGCGCGTACAAGGTCGTGAAGGTGAACATCGACGAGGAACCCACCCTCGCGGAGCGCTACGACGTGCAGAGCATCCCGCTCATCGGGTTGTTCAGAAACGGCCGGCTCGAACGGTCCTCGCTCGGCGCCAAGCCGCGCCCCCAGCTCGAAGCCGAGCTCGGGATGCTCGTCATTCCCTGATCGTGATGGCGCCGGCGGGGCCGGCGTGGGTTTCGCCGACGATCGCCGCCGCGAGTGCGCCGCGCGTTTCGAGGGCACGCACGAGGTCGGGCGCTGCGTCGGCGGCGACCGCGAGGAGTAACCCACCCGACGTCTGCGCGTCGGCGAGCAGGAGCTGCTCGCTCTCGGCGAGCCCGTTCCAGTCGACCGACTCGCTCACGAACGCGTGGTTGCGCTGCGTGCCGCCGGCAACCATTCCCGCGTCGAGGAGGTCGCGCACGCCGTCGATCACCGGCACCGCGCGCGGGTCGACGTCGGCGGCGAGACCGGCTGCGGTGACCAGCTCACGCAAGTGCCCGAGCAGGCCGAAGCCGGTGACGTCGGTAGCCGCGTGCACCGCGTCACCGATCTCGAGCGCGGCATCGCGCGCGGAGGCGTTCAAAGTGGTCATCACCCGGATCGCTTCGTCGACGAGCGCGGGCGGCGCCTCGCCGCGTTTCACCGCGGTGGAGATCACGCCCAGGCCGATCGGCTTGGTGAGCACGAGCGCGTCACCGGCGCGCGCACCCCGGTTCGTCAGTACACGCCCGGGGTGGACGGTACCGACGACCGCGAGGCCGAACTTGGGCTCCGGGTCGTCGATCGAATGACCACCGGCAATGATCGCGCCCGCGGCGCGCACGACGTCGCCGCCGCCGTCGAGCACGCGCGCGAGCAGCTCGAACGGCAGGCCCTCGCGGGGCCACGCCACGATGTTCAGCGCGAGTAACGGCGTGCCGCCCATCGCGTACACGTCGGACAGGGCGTTGGTGGCTGCGATACGTCCCCAGTCGTAGGCGTCGTCGACGATCGGCGTGAAGAAGTCGGTGGTGACGACGAGCGCGAGATCGTCGCGCACGCGGTAGACGGCCGCGTCGTCGGCGGTGTCGAACCCCACCAGCAGGTCGGGGTCTTCGGGTGCGTCGATCCCGCGTACGAGACCGAGCACGGTGCGCAGGTCGGCGGGTGACAGCTTGCACGCGCACCCTGCCCCGTGTGAGTACTCCGTGAGCTTCACGTGTCCCCCCAAGGGAGAGAGGGGTCAGCCGGGGCGGGCGGCGCCCCAGGGGGTGCCGTAGAACGGCGCGATCTGGACGACGGTGCCGCTGTGGGGCGCATGGATCATCATGCCGCCGCCGATGTAGAGGCCGATATGGCCGTCCCAAGCGATGAGGTCGCCGGGTTGGGCCTGGCTGAGCGGGACGTGTGGGAACATGTTGTATTGCTCGGTGGATCCGTGCGGCATCGCGACACCCGCCGCACCCCAGGCCCGCATCGTGAGCCCGGAACAATCGAAGCAGTCCGGACCAGCGCCCCCGTAGCAGTACGGCTTGCCGAGCTGAGCCTGCGCGTACGCGATCGCACCCGCCGCACCCTGGCTGGGAGCGGGAATCTTCCTCGCGGTCGTGTCGGCGCCGGCTCTGCTGGTCGCGGCGGCGGCCGCCGCTGCGATTCGCGCGCGGGCCGCGGCTTCTTCGCGAGCCTTGCGTTCGGCTTCGGCCTTGGCGACGAGCTCCGCGATGTCACCCTTCACCTGCGCCAGCAACGCGCGTTGCGTGTTGTCGCCGGCGACGAGCTCCGCCTTCGTCGACTCGATCTCCTGCTTCTTGGTCTCGGCGGTGGCGCGCGCTTCGTCGGCGTCGGCCTTGCGTGCCGCGAGGTCCTCCTTGGCGCGCGCGAGCTGATTCACCAGGTGCTTCTCGCGCTGCGCGGCGAGCGCGGTGTACTTCCGGCGCGCGTTGAGGTCGGTGGCGCTCTTCGCGTCGAGCTCGGCTACGCCTCCCGACGAACTCGACTGGATGTAGACGTCGGCCGCGCGGCGTGCCAGCTCCTGGCGCAGGTCCTTGGTCTTGGCCGTCGCGGCGGCAACCAGCGCGTCGGCCACGGCGATGGCGTCGTTGGCGTTGTCGAGCGCGATCTGCGCGCTGTTGATCTGCTCGTTGAGCGCGTCGATGCGACGGCCGTTGTCGGTGATCTGTTGCTCGAGCTGCGCGGCCTCGGCCTGCTTGTCGTCGATCGGAGCCGCGGGTGCAGTGGTGGCGGGACCGAGCAGAGACCCGACCGTCGCGACGACGAGCGCCAGCGGCAGCAGTCTCAGCACCCGACGCCTCATGTGGGGACCCCGTACGTGAACAACATTGAACCCCGATAACAACAAAGCCGTACGTCAGTCACACTGACGCACGGCCCGAAGTCTGGCACGCTAGCGGAGTTGTTCTGGAACGGTCCAGACGGGCAGGTCAGACGGCCCAGCCCCGGGTGGGCGGCGGATCGCCGGGCTTCGCCACCTCGGGGTAGCTCCAGGCCATGGCCTTCGCCACCTCCTTGACGACGCGTTGCCACTCGTCGGGATCCCACCCCTCCGCCGACGCGACGAGGCTGGTGTCCTGGCGGAGATGTACGAAGGCGGGCAGGTGGGTGAGGCCGAGGCTCTCGACGAAGGCGCGGTCGGGGTCGATGAACGTGAGGTACTTGTCTTCGGCGTCGCCGAGCACACCGCGGGCGATGAACTCGTTGCCCGTCACGCAGAACGCCGTGTGGCAATCGGCGTCACCGAACACCGCGAAGATCCGCTCCGCGATCGGGATGAACACCGCCGCCTCGGGTCGCGGCGGGAGGATGACCAGACAGAGGTGGAACATCGTCGACCAGTCGTCGAGTGTCCGGGTGACACCCTTCGTGGTCGTGAGCTTCAGGGTCGGATCGGGATTCTTTGCCACGTTGACCTCCGCGGAACGGCCAAGAACTTAAGCGTAGGCTGCGCGATGCGGCGCCCGGAGCGCGAGCGAAGGGCGCTCGCCAGCGAACGAACGACCGCGAGCCGGGTGTCCCGGCTCGCAGAGAGTGAGCGAATGCTATGGGCGACATCGTCACGTTTCCGACCAACGGGACCGAGGGGCAGGGGTACCTGGCCGTCCCCGAATCCGGCGCGGGGCCGGGGGTCGTCGTGCTCCAGGAGTGGTGGGGCCTCAACGACCAGACCAAGGAGGTCTGCGACCGGTTCGCGTCGGAAGGTTTCGTCGCGCTCGCGCCCGACATCTATCGCGGTGAGATCACGACCGAGCCCGACGAGGCGGGCAAGTTGATGATGGCGCTGAACATCGAGCAAGCCGCGAAGGACATGGCCGGCGCGATCGACTTCCTGCGCGCGCACCCTGCGGTCACCTCCAACGGTGTCGGTGTCACCGGATACTGCATGGGTGGCGGGCTCGCATTGTGGCTCGCCACGTTGCGTCCCGACGACGTGCTCGCCGTCGTGCCCTACTACGGCGTGATCCCCTGGGAAGGCGCGCAACCCGACTACACGTTGCTGAAGGCCGCGCTGCAGGGGCACTACGCGCAGAACGACGACTTCGCCGGCCCGCCCGCGGTCGCCGCGCTGGAAGACCAGCTCGCAGCCGCCGGGAAGCACTACGAGTTCTTTCTCTATCCGGGCACGGAGCACGCGTTCACGAACCACCACCGCCCCGAGGTGTTCCACGAGGAGCACTCGCAGGCGGCGTGGGAACGCACGATGGTCTTCCTCCGGGAGCACGTGAAATAGCGCGCGGCGTCAGCCCAGCCCCATCGCCTTCAGCATCGACTGCGGGATCTCGTCGTCGCCGCGCACCAACATCGCAGCACGTTCCACGTTGATCGCGTCTCGTTCACGTTCGAGCCAGGTGTCCCACGGCCCGGGCGGGATCGCGCGTACGTCGCCGTCGGCGTCGACGCACGCGCGCAGGTACGCCTGGAGCTCACGCACCTCGGCTTCGCCGCCCACGGGGCCGTGGCCGGGCACGATCACGCCCGCGAGGTCGGCGACGGCCTCGAGCACCTCGGCCCACACCGCGGGGTTCCCCTGGAACGCGAGCGGGGTAACGCCGAAGAAGCAGATGTCGCCCGCGAAGCACAGGTCGGTGTCGGCGACGAGCACGATGATGTCGCCCTCGGTGTGGCCCTCAGCGGGAAGGAGCTCGACGCGAGGGGTGAGATGTGCGGGTCCGTCCACGATGTGCGTGACCGGGCGCGTGCCGAGCTCCTCGAGATCGTCGAACTCTCCCTCGAACGCGGGCATGAAGGCCTTGTAGGCGTCGAGCGGCATCGCGGCGTCGAGCACGTCGCTCGTCTGCTGCGAGCCGTAGACGGCGGCGCGTTCGAACGCCTTCGTACCGCCGCAATGGTCGATGTGCGCGTGCGTGAGGAGCGCGCGGCGCACCGGCACACCGAGCTTGGCGACCGCGGCGGCGAACGGCTCCCACTGCGAGCGCACCATGAGGGTGTCGATCACCGTGATGCCGTCGTCGTCGATGACAACGCCCGCGTTCGCCACGCCCGACTCGCCGCCGGGTTGGAGCCACGCGTACACGCCGTCGCCCAGCTCCGTGAGGGAGGGCTTCTCAGTCATGGCTCCGAGGCTACGCCGTCGATGACCCGGTCGAGCTCGGCGCGGGAGAGCTCGACCGCCTCGCGACGGCGGTGCGGCTGCCACCGTTCAGGAGTCGGAACCGCTCGTCGAGCCGCTCCGCGATCTCTGCAGGCGTCAT
>JBBDHW010000025.1 GCA_040880805.1 Acidimicrobiia bacterium
GCGCTTCGCTGCTGGCGGAACATCGCGTGCCAGCCGCGCTGGTCGACGTCGAGCCCTGCGAACGGCTCACCGTCGCCGCCGACGTCCATGGCGTCGACGACGCTGTCGACGGCTCCACCGAGTGTCCGGGCGGCGTGTTCGGTCAGCCCGTAGAACATGCCGCTGTGCGGAATCGCGCACGGAACCGCGCCGTCCCAAGTGCCCTCTCCACGCTCTAGGCAGACGATCGCTCGCAGGCCGCCTCCACTGACGCCGTAGACGTAGCCGTGGTGTGGCGCCGTGCCGTACATCTCGGTAGCGATCAGGCGAGAGTGGCGTGCCGTCGCCACACTCGCGACGTACGACAGGATCGCCCCCTCGGGCTTCGGACGCGAGGGTTCGTCGGCGAGGTGGCCTTGGTTGGACTCGACCAGATACGCACCGAGCGCGAACGCCTGCTCGAGCGCGCCTCCCGTGAGCGCTCCGCCGTTCTCGATCGTCCGTTCGTGCCCGGCTGAACCACCCTCGAGCCACTGGATGAACCGACCGCCGTACTGATCCTCTGGAGGGAAGTACAGCGAGAAGCGAGTGTCGGTACCCTCGAACCCGCCGTGCACGAACCGGTGGCGGGCCGGCGCGTCACGCCACTCGTCCGTGTCGACGTACGCAGCACCGAACGTGCTCAGATCGATCATCGACGCTTAGTTGCCGATCATTGTCGCTGGGGGTGGAGCGTCGTTCAACAGGCGCCGTACGACCGGACCGAGCTCCGCGGGATCCCACCGCCGATCGGCCCTCGACTCACCGGGCCCGTGCGTCCATCCGCCTGCCACTGCGACCCGTCCCGCGCCTGACTCGAACGTCCTTCCGGAGACGTCGGAAGCCTCGGAGGAGCTCAGCCACACGACGAGCGGGGAGACGTTCGCCGGATCGAACAGATCGAACCCATCCCCGCTCGGAGGTGGGACGCCCTGTCCGCCCTTGTCGGCGATCGCGTCGGTGTTCATCCGCGTGCGCCCACCGGGGGCGATTGCGTTGACTCGGATGCCCAGCGGGAACAGTTCCAGTGACGCCGCGATCGTAAATGCCGCAACCGCGGCCTTCACCGTCCCGTATGCGCAGAGACTCGGTTCGATGCCGGGGGTTGCGCTCGGCCAGAGCCCTGCTGCAGAACTCGTGTTCACGATGCTGGCGTTGAGGCGTTCGCCCGCTTCTGCGCGGGGCCGCCAGTGCTCAGCGGCGAACTTTGTGAGGTGGAACGCACCGAGCACATGGACTCCCCAGGAGGCGTTCATGTCCTCGGTGCTGAGCTCGCGAAGCGTCGAGGTCCGAAGGATGCCCGCGTTGTTCACGACTGTGTGGAGCTCGCCGAAGCTCTCGATCGCGGTCGCGACAATGCGGCGCGCCGCGTCGGGATCCGCGACATCGTCGACGCTGACGACCGCGTCGCCGCCCTTCGCCTTGATCTCGCCCACTACCTCGTCGGCCGGCTCGCTTGAGCGTCCAGCCCCTGCGTAACTCGTACCGAGGTCGTTCACGACGACCTTGGCGCCCGCTTCGGCGAACGTCAGCGCGTGCGCGCGACCGATGCCACGGCCGGCACCCGTGACGATGACGACCTGACCTTCACAGAATCTCGCCATCATCCCCCTCGTCGTGAGAAGACATCTGCGACCGGCGGCTAGTTGGCGTAGACGGGTCCGACTCGATCGGCAATGGGTCGCAACTTCTCCAGATCGAAGCGGTAGAGCTTCGCTGCATTGCCAGCGAGGAACTTCTGCACCCCGTCGAGTGATGGTCTCGCTTCGGCGATGTTCTCGGCAATCTCTTTCCGGCTGAACGGCCACGACGACTCGGGATGCGGAAAGTCCGAGGACCACAACACCGAGTCGGGAATCGTGTCGATCACACTCCAGTCGATGATCGAGTCGTGACCCTGCACCGTGATGTTGTCTCGGAAGTAGTCACTGGGCCGGCGCGGTAGCTCTCGGAACTTCGCGACCATGTGGGGGTTCATCGGGCGCTTGCCGATGCCGGAGCGCATATTGGTCGAGTCGTAGATCTCCTCGAGGTTCTGGAGCACCTCGAGCGCCCAGTAGCACCCGCCGGTTTCGGCGACGACGATCTGGAGCTTCGGGTGCCGCTCGAACACGCCACCGAAGATCCAGTTCACGAGTGGGCCGCCCTTGGCCATGTTGTTGTAGTGGATCCACATCTGGTTCAACACCGCTGCGCCTGGCCCGTCCTGCCATCCGGCTTGGCTCGGGTCTCCGCCGAACGCGGCGTGCATGTTGAACGGCAGCGCGAGCTCTTCGAGGAGCGAGAAGTAGGGCTCGTAGTAGAGATCCTGGAACGGCGGCAGACCAGGGGGTCGACCACCTCCAATGTACGAGCCGCCGCGCATGTTGTGTTCGGCCGCGAAGCGCGCCTCGTCGCGGGCGCGGTCGATGTCGTCGAGATCGACCATGAAGCATGCGGCGTACCGATCTGGGTGTGACGCGGCGAACTCCGCCGCCCAGCGGTTGTACGCGCGGATGCCAGCCCACTTCAGGTCGGGACCGAGGCTCGACAGCAGGAAGCCGATCTGGGGAAACAAGACGCTTCCGACCTGACCGTCTGCTTCGAGCATCTTGAGGCGGAGATCGGGATCGTCCTCGCCGTAGACGGTCATGAGGTCGGCGTCGTCCCACCCTTCTTCGCCGAGCGAAGCGAGGAGTTCTTTGCGGATCTTGGTGTTCTCAGCGATGTACTCGGGCGCGTACGGCACAGACCCGTTGCCGTTGACGTCCACCAGCGCATTCCCGAGGCCACCGACGGCGGCGGCTGCCATCATCATCGACATGTCAGCCTGGCCGCTGGCGAGGCCCGCCAGACCGCCGGCTTCCATCCGTTCCTTCATCACGACCGCGGCCCGCTTGGCCATGTCCTCGAAGTCGACGTATGCCTGGCGATGCTCGGGATCGAAGTACGGCGCGAAGTCGACGTTGCGGTTGCCGAGGTGGGTGTCGCCAGTTATCGCGATCAGTCGTGTGTCGCTCATCAGATCCCCATTCGTTCGCGCGTCGAGGCGTGCGGTCGCGTCCAGCTCCCGGCTTAGTCGTCTTTCGTACGACTTTGAGTCTCTACGGGTCTGGAGACCGTGTCAACCCAGGCGACTTGACATCTTGGCCGTTGTCCAACAAATTGGGCTCGTACACCGGCGAAGCCGGGCGCGACTCGTCAAGGGCCCGGCGAAGCCGGGCGCGACTCGTCAAGGGGGGATTTCATGACTCGGAGTTGGCGCCGCGCAGCGAGCGTGATGACACTCAGTGCGCTCGCGATTGGTGTTGCCGGAACGGCGGCGCGGGCTGCTGACAGCGGGCAGTCGTGGCCGGGCGTCGGGTCCAAGCAGGCGCTGGCAAATCCCAACTGCGACCCCGACACGGGCCGGTTGAAGCTCAAGCTCTACTGGGCCGGCCCGTGCGTCACGGCGTGGCCAGCAGGCAAGAACAACGGAGGGGCGACCTCCTCGGGTGTCACGGCTGACTCGATCAAGGTCGTGTACTACGACCTCGCCGAGGACAGCGCGATGAACGGGCCGCAGTTCCCAGGCACGGAGGACGCGGTCACGCTGTTCGAGCACTTCTACGAGACGTATGGACGCAAGATCGACCTCGTGCACGTGCGCGCGTCGGGCACCGATGAGGCGTCGCAGCGCGCCGACGCGGTGAAGGTCAGTGAGATGAAGCCGTTCATCGTGGTCGACAACCCGGGAGTCGGCGGCGACGCGTTCGACACGCTGCTGGCGCGCGCGAAGATCATTTCGCTCGGTTGGAATGTGACGCCGGAAGTCGGTCAGGCCCAGGCCCCGTACCGCTGGGGTAACCAACCCGACGACTTCGGAGCGCAGGTCGTTGTCGCGCAGGCCATCTCCAAACTCGCCGGAAAAAAGGCGGAGTATGCCGGCGACCAGTCGCTGAAGTCGCAGAAGCGCAAGATCGGGGTCATCCATCCCGACTCCATCGACTACAGCCTGTTCACCAACACGCTCAAGAAGGACGGCGTGAACGTCGCCTCCGATCTCGCGTATCCGTATGTTGTCTCCGGGAACTTCAGTGACGCCACGAAGTACCAGGACCAGCTCCCGACGTACGTCGCGAAGCTCAAGAGCGCAGGGGCGACCACCGTGGTGTTGTTCGCCGATTACGGCCTCATCGGCCCCCTGACGAAGGCCGCGACATCGCAGGACTACTCACCCGAATGGTTCCTGACGGGCTTCCACTACCAAGACCTCGACCTCTTTGCTCGCGGGTTCGATCAGGCGCAGTGGTCACACGCATTCGGCGTCATGGGGCTGTACCCAGCTGAAGGGGACGCGTCCACGGTGTCACCACAGCAGCAGCGGCTGTACCAGTGGTTCTTCGGCAACACGCGGCCGCCAGGTAGCAACGAGACGTACCACTACAACTCGGGTCGTGAACTCGGGATCTTCAACTACGTCTTCGCGGCGATCTCGCTCGCCGGCTCGAAGCTCACACCGCAGAGGTTCGGGAAAGCACTCTTCGCGTACCCTCCAGCGGGTGGCGCCGCGAGCAACTTCGGTGCCGGATTCATGCAGTCCTGGGGGAGGCACGGCTTCTACCCTTGGACCGACTACACCTCCTTCGACGACGTCACGCTCGGCTGGTGGGATCCGAACGCGAAGGGCGTGTCGAACGCGATCGGAGCGGTTGAAGGTACCGGCAAGTACCAGTACATGAACAACGCCAAGCGCTACGAGCCGGGTCAACTACCCAAGACGATGCCCAAGTTCTTCGACGCTTCGACGTCGCTCTTGGCGTTCCCAGGACCGGCGGATAGCAACCTCCGGGACTATTCGTGCAACGGTTGCCCCAGCTCGAGTTCCTGAACCGATGTGCAGGCCTGACCGACGATGCTGACCCTCGAGATCAACGGCCAGACCTCGGCGACCGTCCGCCAAGGCGACGTCGCGAGCTTCGAGGTTCTCCTCGACGGTGGCCCCGCCGCCGAGGTTCTCGTCGACTTCGAAGGGTCTGGAGCGTGGGAGCCGGCGCAGGGTCCCGTGTTTTGCCGGGGCTATCAGCGGGCGGGCCGGTTTGTCGCGACCGTCCGATGCGGTGACGACACCGCGAGCGCGCGCGTGCGTGTCACGCCAGTCAGCGTCACGGGCGGTGCCGGGCTCTTCTGACCACACGAACACGAGAGGAGTGGCTCCTGTGGCTATCAGCGACGACTACTTCGGCGACCCGTACGTCGACACCGACGAGTGGCGAGAGGAAGACAACGGCGCCGTTCGGTTCCGGTACGTGCACGGCGGCTTTACCGGCACAGACACGCGGTTCTCCTTCTACTTCCCTCCCGCAGAGGTGTACCGCCACCGGTTCATCAGCTGGATCGAGGGCGGACAGGGCGGAAGCGAAGTCAACGGCCTCATGGGCGCAAGGGCGACCGTCGGCCCGACCTTCGGGGCGGAGGTCGGCGCGGTGATCGTCGAGTCGAATCAGGGTCACATCGGCGCGGATCTGGCCGGCTGTGGTGGCGATTCGAGCATCCTGTGTTGGCGCGCCAGTGCGGAGTCGGCGCGGTACATGAAGCAGTTGGCGGCAGAGATGTACGGCGCCACGCCCCAATACGGATACGTGACCGGCGGCAGTGGCGGTGGCGTGCGATCGATCAACTGCTTCGAGCGCACCGACGTCTGGCAGGGCGCCGTCCCTTTCGTGATGCCGCATCCCGGGCAGGGCGTGTTCTTCTCGTTCCTTGCCAATGTCATTCGGCTGCTCTCCCGGGAGCAACGAGCGGCGTTGGCGGCCCGCACGGGGCTCGGTGGCAGCGGGGATCCCTTCGAGGGCTTGGACATCGAGCAGCGCGAGGCGCTGACCGCGCTCTACCGAGCTGGCTTCCCGCGCGGCGCCGAGTTCGTGCTGGCGAACCCGTTCGAGGCAGTGCTCGTGTGGAGCTGGCACTCGTCGGAGCTGATGGAGCACGACCGCGCGTACTGGCACGAGTTCTGGAGCGTTCCGGGCTACGCCGGCGCCGATCGGCCCTCGGCGTTCGAGCCATTCCTGCTCGAGGAGAAGACGCGCATCGCCAAGGTCCTGACGGCTGGCGAGCTCCTCGCATCGGCGACCGAGGCGGAATGGGCCGCCGGTGAAGCCGCCGGCGTCATAGGCCGGGCTATGGCGATGGCCATGCCCGATTCACCCTTGGCAGTTGCCATCGAGGGCCTCGACCGAGCCGCGTTGGACAAGGCCACCGGCGCCAAGGTGCACCTCGGTTCGGGGATCGGTGCCGGCCGCACCGTGGTATGCCTCGGCGTCGTCGGCGACGCGCTCGTGTGTTCGGCCTCCGGCGAAGCCGGCAACTTGCTCTTCGACGAAGTCCAGCCGGGCGACGAGGTCACTATCAGTAATCGCGACTTCCTCGCTTACGGCCACTATCACCGCACCCAGACCGAACTCGATTACGACCAGTTCGGCGAGCACTACCCGGAGTTCCAGCAGCAGGTCGTCGATGGGCGCGCCATCTTCCCGACACGAGCGACGTTCGGATTCGAAACGGTGATGGTGTCGAGCCGGTACCACTACGGCTGGACCGGCAAGATGATCATCTGCCAGAACAAGCACGACATCGGTACCTGGCCGGTGGGTGCCGTCAACTATCACCAGCGTCTGCTCGAGCTCCGCGGCGAGGAGGCCACCGACCGCGACTTCCGGCTCTGGTGGTTCGACCACGCTGCCCACACGCCCGGCTCGATGTTCCCCTCGGTCGGGAGACCGCACGCCACGACTCGGCTCATCGAGTACGGCGGCGCCGTCCAGCAGGCCCTGCGCGATGTCATCGCCTGGGTCGAGAACGATGTCGAACCTCCGGCGCGCTCGCAGTACGAGCACTCGGCATCGGGTGCGGTCCACCTGCCGGACCGTGCCGCTGACCGCCGCGGCATCCAGCCCGTCCCCGTCATCACGGCCGATGGCGGGATCGTCGCGTCGGTCACCGCCGGCCAGCGCGTGCGGCTCCATCTCGAGGTCGACGTTCCGCCCGGCACGGGCTCGATCATCGCCATCGAGTGGGACTTCACCGGCGACGGACGGTGGGAGGACGAGCCCGGCATCGACGGCACCAAGACGTCGATCGCCATGAACAGAGAACACACGTACACCGAGCCTGGCACCTACTGGCCATCGGTGCGGGTCACCTCCCACCGCGATGGACTGGTCGAGGCAACAATCCGCCGGGTCCCGAACCTCGCGCAGTCACGCATCGACGTGACGTGACGCGACACCTGCGCCGAATCCCGGACCCCGTCGCGTGGTGTGCGAACATTGAGGTGCAACGCGCCACTTCAGCGAGGAGGACGACGGCTGTGGAACAACCGGCGACTCGCCGCGGCCGGCCCCCCACCGTGAGCCGCGAGGACGTGATCGACGCGTCGCTCCGTTTGATCGAGCGCGTCGGTGTCAAACGATTCACGATGCGCAAGCTCGCCGATGAACTCAACACCGCGAAGATGACGCCCTACTACCACATCGGGGACAAGGAGAACCTCCTCGAGCTGGCGGCGAATGCCATGTTCGATCAGTTGGACCTACCCGAGCCCGATGCGGCGCGCTGGGATGAACAGCTGCGCGACGCAAATTTGGCGTTCCGCGCACTGCTTCGTCGCTACTCTGGGATGGCGGCATATGCCACGAACCGCGAAGTCGCCGGCGGGTGGCGCTTCACCCTCTGGTACATAGACCTCATGCGAGTCGCGGGATTCGATGGCGAGACGGCGGCCGGAGCCCTGCCGGTGTTCCGGGGGTTGGTGGTCGCGGACCTCGACGAGGCATACCGGCGCACGCGCACTCGGAGCCGCAAGCAATCGCGGTCGCCGGCGCCGCCGGATCGTGACCTGAACGTGTGGGAAGCAACGTTCTGGAAGGCGCTCGACGGCGGACCCGAGGTGATGTTCGAACGCGGTTTGGAACACGCCATCCAGGGATTGCACCGTCAGCTTGATTCGCAGGTCGAGACACTGCGCGGCTGACGCGATCGGATCACCGTTCCTGCCCCGGACTCATTGCGCTCCGGCTGTCGCGACCAGCGAAGAGCGGACGACACGTCGTTCGCCGTGTGTCGGTACGGATTCGCCCCACGCCATCCAGTTGACGGGGCGACGTTGTTCGCCGACGCGTTGCATGATCCCGAGCTGTTGGGGGTTGGGTGGACGCCCGAGATCGAGCATGCGTCCCCACGGTTCGGGCACCATCTCCCACGCCTCGCCATCGAGGACATAGTCGATGCGATCGGCCCAGTAGCCATCCGCGGATCGGGTCACCTCGCACTCCATGTGCTCGGTCGTACGAACGTTGCCGTCACGGTCTCCGATGACCGCTATCGCGAACCGGTCGTGTCCGAACAGGAAGTGTCCGATCTCGAGCGAGTCGTCGTCCCATTCCGTGGCCCAGCTGAACCAGGTGGTGTGCAGTTGGCGTCCGAGCAACGGGTCGTGGTGCACGTAGAGCCGCCCGCCGGGCGGCACGTAGGCCTCTTCGTAGAAGAGGAACCCGAACACAGGTCGGCCCAGCGCGTCACCCGTGACCGCCCAGGTCTGGGTGGGGTAGTAGATGGCGTCGTCGCGCCCGGGCAGGTACCAGTGCAGCCCGGGACCGACGCGGTTCCCCGTCACGTCGACGAGGTCCGACTCCCGCCAGTGCGCGTCGTCCGCGCCGAGCACGAGGAGGTCGTCGCCGTCTGCGGTGCGCCACGTCACATGCCCGTCGTCGAGCGCCCGGGTCAGGGTGTCGCCGCTCGCAGCGCGTCGCGCTTCCTTGCGCAGGTGGAGGTCGTGGGCGTCGTCCCAGGCGGTCTGCAGGATGAGTTGCGGGCCCAACGCGTGTGGTGCTCCCGCTGAGGGCTCGACGTCGGGGTCGGCGAGGCGGCGCATGAACGCGAGCGGGCGACCGTCGGCGTCGCGCAGCACTCCCCACAGGTACCCGGCCTCGCGCTGCAAACCGAAGTACGGGCGCGGGTCGCCGAACTCTGCGACGTCGACCAGCCGCCCACCGGCCAACGCCCCCCACCCGAGGTCGCCCTTGCGCGGCGTCTCACCCTCCGCTCCCACCGCGGCACTATACAACGTAGAGCAAGCGAAGCCGACTCAGGGTCGTGGCGCACCTCCAACAGTGCTCCCGCGGGAGCGAGCACTCTTGGAGGTGGCGGGAGTCGAACCCGCAAACGCCCTCGCGCGGCGTCGCAGGTCAGAGCGCATATCGCTTGGTCAGCTGCGCTTTCGCGTTGTTACGCGAGCGATCGTCAGTGACCGTGATTGACCGCCTTTCCGTGTCACCCGTGCGTCACGCGGGCGCGGCCGATCACACGCAACGCAGCTGTCTCACTGTGCCGACTGCGCGTTCGGACGCACGCTGGCCCCAACCGGCGCTGGCGAGGTTGACCACGGTCCTGCTGTTCGGGTTGGAACGGTACAGTCCGACTCGTGGCCTACGAGACGATCCTCTACGACGTCGACGACGAGCATGTCGCGACGGTGACCCTGAATCGTCCTGACAAGTTGAACTCATTCAATATGGCGATGCGGCGTGACTTCCGTCAGTTGTGGCGCGAGGTGCAAGACGACGACGCCGTGCACGCCGTCGTGCTACGTGCGGCGGGGGATCGTGCGTTCTCGACCGGCATTGACGCTACCGAGCGCGCTGACTTGATGGCGCGCGGTGTGCACGTCGGCGCGCCCCCGAATCCGTTCGTGGCCGAGGACCCTGGCATCACATTGGCCCCGAAGCAGAACGAGTGCTGGAAGCCGATCATCTGCGCCGTCCACGGTATGGCCGCCGGCGGCGCCTTCTACTGGATCAACGAGTCGGACATCGTGATCGCGGCGGACGATGCCACGTTCTTCGACCCGCACGTTACGTACGGGATGACGTCTTCTCTCGAACCCGTAGGGCTCAGGTGGCGTATCCCGCTGGGTGAGGTGCTCCGCTGGGCCCTGATGGGGCTCGACGAGCGGATGTCGGCGGAGCGGGCGCGCGAAATCGGACTGGTGTCGGAAGTGGTGCCGCGTGAGTCGCTCTGGGATCGCGCGCACGAGGTCGCGGCGATTGTGGCCGCGAAGCCGAGCGTCGCGACGCAAGGAACGGTGAAGGCGATCTGGCGGTCGCTCGATCTCACGAGGAGCGCGAACATCGACCTCGGAATGATGTATGTGCAGCTCGGCAACCCGGTGGGCGAGACCCAGGTCGATCGCTCGTCGGCGCCACGCCCCAAACCGCAGATCCGCTAGACGAGCGGCGAGGGCCGCGGTTCTCTGGGGAGTCCGAGCACACGCTCGCCGATGGTGTTGCGCTGGATCTGGCTGCTCCCGCCGTAGATCGTCTCGGAGCGTGACAGCAGGAAGCTGTGCTGCATTCGCTCGAAGCTGTCGTCTCGGTAGTCGTAGAGCACAGCGTCGGCGCCGAGCGTGTCGAGCTTCAGCTCGCACAGCCGTTGGTGCCACTCTGACCAGTACAGCTTGGCTACCGACGACCCGGGCCCCGGTTCGCCGGTTCGCATGAGTGTCGTCAACGAGCGTGCGTTGTTGAAACCCAGGATTCGTACGCCGATCCACGCGTCGGCGAGCCGGTCTCGCAACGACGCGTCACGCGTGTGTCCGGTCCTGCGAGCGAGCGCGATGAGATCGTCGACCTCGCGCTCGAACTGCATCTGATGTGGCAATGTGGCCGTCGCGCGCTCGAATCCCAGCACGGTGAGCGCCACCGGCCAGCCATGATCGACCTCACCGACGACGAGATCGGCGTCGGTACGCGCGCCGTCGAAGAACACCTCGCAGAACTCCGATGAGCCCGCGAGGTTGCGGATCGGACGGACCTCTACGCCAGCTTGACGCATGGGAACCAAGAGCATCGAGAGGCCCCGGTGCTTCGGGGCGTGCGGGTTGGTCCGGCACAGCGCGTAGATCCAGTCGGCATGGTGTCCGAAGGTCGTCCAGATCTTCTGGCCGTCGATCACCCAGTGGTCACCGTCGAGCCGAGCCTGGGTGCGCACGTTGGCAAGATCGGAACCCGCGTCCGGCTCGCTGAACCCCTGGCACCAGATGACGTCAGCCGCGAGGATCTCGGGAAGGAACCGCTCCTTCTGAGCCTCGGTGCCGGTGGCGACGAGGGTCGGGCCGATCATCTCGGTGCCCTGGATGCTCAAGCGGTACGGCGCGCCCGCGTGCGCACACTCATATGCGAAAACGATCTGCGCTCCGATTCCTACCTCGCGTCCGCCGTATTGCTTGGGAACCGCGAGACCGAGCCAACCGCCGCGCGCGAGCTGCTTCTCCCAGCGCGCCCGAATCTCGAAGCCCTCGTCGCTCGCGGCGGCGCCGCGCGCGCCGAAGGCGAGAAACTCACCCACGAGGTGGTCGGCGAGCCACGAGCGCACCTCATCGCGGAACGCGACGTCATCCTCTGAGAGGCCGAGCTGCTGCAGGTCGTCGCTCAACGTGCTGCGTGGATCGCGCGGGCGACGTCGGCCCACCGTTCGGCCGCTTCGGGGGAAGAGGTCCACGCGCCGTGCCCGAGGTACGAGAGGATGCGGTCGGCGACACCGTCGTAACGCGTCAGCAGCGCGCCGGGCAGCTCGTCCCACGTTGCTGTCACCGTGTAGGGCTCCAGCATTTCGTCGGTGAACACGGCGGCCATCCCCTTCATGTCGCCTGCCGACATGAGCCTGCGGAGTTCGGCGCCTGCTTCGCCGTAGCCATGGTGCGCGAGCACGGGCTCGTAGGTCGGCGTACTTGCATAGAACGCGATCTGCTGCCGAGCCGCGTTGCGAAGCGTCGCTCGCTCCTCATCGGTATCACCGACGACGATGAACACAGGCGCGATGAACGAGACCTCATCGATGGAGCGTCCGCTCTTCTGTGCGCCCGCTTCGACCGCAGGACGCACCACCTCGGTGAGGTACTCGCGCGAATGGAACGGGTGCACGTGAAACCCGTCGCACACCTCTCCGGCCATTCGCGCGAGACCCTTGTTCACACCGGCGATCTGTATCGGGATATCGGGAAAGTCGATCGGTCCAGCCGAGAAGAAGTCGGTGAGCAATGAAAACGAATAGAAGTCGCCGGCGAACGCAAGCTTCTCGTCACCCTGAAAGGCGCGGAGGATCGCTCGAAGTGCGAGGACGTACTCCCGCATCCGTGCTACCGGACGGTCGAACGCAGTGGAGAATCGGCGAACGAGGTGTGCCTTGACCTGCGTTCCAAGACCGAGCTGGAAGTTCCCCCTTGACTGATCCGCAAGGTCCCAGGCGATCTGCGCCGTGACCATCGGGCTGCGCGGGAACGCAACTGCCACCGAGGTGCCAACGCTGATACCCCCGCCTGTTGCTTCCGTGGCGACCGCGCACGGAAGGAACGGATTGTGGCCCGCCTCCGTGAACCAGATCGCCGAGAAGCCAAGACGCTCAGCGTCGCGCGCGAGCACGCGGACATCGCCGAGCTTGCTGCCAAATCCGTACGTGTCGAACTCCACCAAAATCCCTCTCGATCAGGCCCACGCCGAGATCGTAATGTCGGCTCCCGTGACGACGACATGGTCGGCGATGGTCGCAGCACGCGTCGGCGCGCGCGATCCTGCGGTCGTCTATCCCGACGGCTCGTCGTGGACACTCGACGAACTGCTCACGCGCGGTGCGTCTGCCGCAGTCTGGCTTGACGATCAGGGCGCGGAGCGCGGGCGACCGGTTCCCGCGCTCGTCCCCGCGGCGCGGTCATCGTTCGCGTTGTTGTGCGCGGGCGCTGGGTCGGAGCGACCGCTCGCGCCGCTCAGTGCACGCTTCACGGTGCCCGAGCTCACCGCGTGCGTGCTCGACCTGGGGCCGACAGTGATTCTCGCGTCGCCTGACGCGCGGGCGGTCGCCGAGGAAGTCGGCGCGCGGACCAAGCTTCCGGTCGCGGTCGTGCCGGAGGACTTCACCTCTCCCGGGCGTGAGCTCGATATGGACCCGCCGGGCGACGCGACCGTCGTCGTGCTCCATACGTCGGGGACGACCGGCGCGCCCAAACCTGTGTACCAGCGTCAAGCACCGATGGCGAAGCGGGTGCCTCGGTCTGCAGGACCAATGCAGCTCGGCCCCGGCTCGCGCTTCGCGACTGCCTCGGCGTTCCACCATCAGGCGGGAGCCGGGATGCTGCTCGTCGCGATTGGTGTGGGCGCCACGCTCGTACCGCTCGCGAACTTCTCACCCGACACGTGGACGGAGCTGTCACCGCTCGGGGTCACGCACGCGACCGTGGTCCCGGCGCTCATCGAAGCCGCGCTCGCCGCGGACGTGCTCGCGCTCCCGACCCTCGAGTGGATCCTGTACGGCTCCTCGCCGCTACATCCCGATACCGCTCGACGGTTGCTCGAGGAGTTTCCGAACATCCGACTGGTGCAGAACCTGGGCCAGACCGAGGGCGGCCCGATCACGACGCTGTACCACGAGGACCACGTGCAAGCGCTCGAGCACGCGCCACATCGTCTCCGTTCGGTCGGGCGACCGACCGAAGGAACGGAGCTGCGGATCGAGGATGCCGACGACTCCGGTATCGGCGAGATCTGCTCGCGTGCCGATCACTATTTCTTGACCGATGCCGATGGGTGGCTTCGCACCGGAGATCTTGGCTACCAGGACGACGACGGGTTCGTCTACCTCGTCGCGCGCAAACAAGATGTGATCAACCGCGGGGGCGACAAGGTGTACCCCGCAGAAGTCGAGTTGGTGATCGCGTCGCATCCCGACGTGCGCGAAGCCGCCGTCGTCGGAATTTCCGATCGGCGGCTCGGAAGCGTTCCGCACGCGTGGATCGTGCCCGCCGATCCGAGTAACCCGCCGTCTCCCAACGAGCTCTTTGCCTATGCGCGCGCGCAGCTCGCCGGCTTCAAAGTGCCGCGCGACTGGCACATCACCGACGAGCTTCCCCGCAACCCGGCAGGCAAGCTCCTGCGGCACGCGCTCGCTCCTGACGCCGACGATTGAGGGTGTGCTACTCGTTGCCGAGCTGGACGCGCTCGCGCAACACGGTCTTCAGCACCTTGCCGCTCGCGTTGAGGGGGAGCGCGTCGACGAGCACCACGCGATGTGGCACCTTGTAATTGGCGACGTGCTCGCGAGCGAAGGCGATCACGTCCTCCGGTCCAAGCGATGCGCCCGGCTGGGGCACCACGAACGCGGCCCCCACCTCGCCCATCCGCTCGTCCGGGATGCCGATCACCGCGATCTCGCTGATTCGCTCGTCATGCAGGAGGAGACCCTCCACCTCCGCGGGCGACACGTTGAACCCCCCGGTGATGTAGATGTCCTTCTTGCGGTCGACGATTCGGAAGTAGCCGTCGTCGTTGGCCACGGCGATGTCGCCAGTGTGGAGCCAACCGTCGGACCCGATCACCTCGGCCGTCGCCTCGGGATCGTCGTAGTAGCCGCGCATGACGTTGTATCCGCGGATCAGGAGCTCCCCGGGTGTGCCGACGTCGACGTCGTTGCCGGCTTCGTCGACGATGCGGACCTCGATGTCTTCGACGGGTGTCCCGCCGTTCCAAGCGGAGATTGTGTCGGGCGCGTCGCCCGGCTTGGTGATCGAGCACATCGCCGTTGCCTCGGTGAGCCCGTAGCCGGTGGAGACGTGTTCCACCGGCAGCTCTGCGAGCATGCGTCGGATCAGTGTCTCGGGCACCGTAGCGGCGCCGACGTACGCGATCCGGAGCGACGACAGATCGGTAGCTTGCCGGTGAGCATGGTCGAGCATCGCGGACCACAATGTCGGCGGCCCGGTGACGACGGTCACCCGCTCGCGCTCGATGACGCGCAGCGCCTCTCCCGGTTCGAAGATCGCGACGGGGAGTGCCGTTGCGCCGGTCATGAGGCAGAGCATCCACCCGGCCTTGTACCCGAAGCAGTGGAAGAAGGGCGGGACGATGAGATCGCGGTCGCCCTCCCGGAGACCGAAGCCGGCGCCCCAGCTCTCGAAGGCGCGCAGGCTCTGACCGTGCGTGAGGAGCACGCCCTTCGGTCGGCCCGTCGTTCCCGACGTGAACATGATGTCGGCGACGTCGTCGCCCTCGATCGCGTCGAGACGCGCCAGCGCGTCGTCTTCCGAGACCGCATCTGCGCCGACGAGGAGGTCGGCGAAACCCTCGATGCCGGGCTTCGGGGCTCCGGACAGGATGACGGTGCGGCACGACGCCGCGGTCGCCGGGTCTGCCCTGCGCAGCAGTTCGACAGAGTCGATCCCGAGGAAGTCGCCGACGGTGAACAGCATTCGGGCGCCGCTCTTTCTCAGGACGTATGCCGCCTCGTCGCCCTTGAAGCGTGTGTTGATGGGAACGAGCCACGCCGCGGCACCCAGGATGCCGAGCGCAGCCACGACGAACTCGACGCAGTTCGGAGCCCAGATCGACACGCGGTCCCCGGGTTCGACGCCCGCGGCCATCAACGCCCGCGTGGCTTCCAGGGCGCGATCGGCGAGCTCGCGAGAGGTCAGCCGGTTGTCGCCGTCCACGACTGCCTCGCGATCGGCAAAGCGCGCCGCGTTCTGGCGCAGCATGTTCGGGATGGACCGGTAGCGCTCGTCGGCTCTCACTTCAGGTTCCCGCAAGCGTGGTGACGATCGGCGCGATCGAGTCGAGGCTCCTCGGGTGGAAGCCGGCGTCGAGCTGGATATGGCTGAAGCCATACTCGCTTCGCGATGTCACCAGCTTGTTGCAGATCGAGTCAACGGTTCCGACCAGGACCGCCGGCGACGCGCCGAGCTCCGCACCGGTGATGTCGAACTGGGCCGCCATCCGATCGAGGAACTCGACCGAGGTCGCGGAGTCCGCGGTCACGCGCACGAGCCAGCAGTTCAGCGACAGGACGATGTCGTCGGGCGACTTGCCCGCTCGCGACGCCCCCTCGTGCACCCAGCCGATCTTCTCCTTCATGCGCTCGGGCGACAGGTCGACCACGGCGTGCCGCCCGAGTGCACCCGCTCGAAGCCCCGCGTTCACGCCGACGATTGCCGCTTCTCGACCCGCGAGCCGGAGCACGCGCGGGCTGCCACCGCCGACGAAGAACGGTGGATGCGGTCGTTGCACCGGCTTGGGGAGGCCGTCGAGCCCGCGGATCGTGTAGTGGTCCCCGCTGAAGGTGAAGGGCTCCGAACCGAAGAGGCCCTTGACGACGGTGAGCGCTTCTGCAAGCCGGCTGACGCGCGCGCCGGGCTCGTCCATCGCGAGTCCGGCGGCTTCGTAGTCGGAAGTCATCCACCCCGCGCCCATCCCGAGCGTGAGCCGTCCTTCCGAGACCACGTCGAGCATCGCGGCCATGCGATGGACGAGGACCGGATGCCGGTAGTCGACGCCGAGCACCGCTGGTCGTAACCGCAGTCGGCCGGTCGTCATGGCCGCCGTGGTGAGGCCGACCATCGGTTCGGTGTCGTATCCGTCGGTGAAGTGGTCGGCGATCACGACCTCGTCGAATTCGAGCGCTTCGAGGCGGCGCACCTCGGCGGCCCACTCGCTGATCGGCAGGCGCAGCGGCGGCGCGGTGACGGAGAAGCTGAAGGTCATCCGCTGCGCAGGAGCTCGGCCACCTCGGCTGCGGCGTCGATGGCCGCCTCCGGTGTGGCCGCGACGGGCGCCAGGTTCACGTGGCGTGCACCGGCGTCGACGTACGGGCGGACGAAGTCGGCGATCATCCCGGCCGTGCCATAGGGCGCGTACCGCGCGAAGCGTTCGAAGGGCGTCTGGTAGAGCGACTCCATCGCGTTGGCGAGCAGTTCCGGCGACGGGCCGACACCGCACCAGAAGTGCATCCCGTGGTACCACTCGACGCCCGCACGACCTTCGGCCTCAGCCAGCTCTTCGACCTGCGCGACCGACTGGCGGTAGCGCTCGGCGGAAACGAACAACCCGAGCCAGCCGTCGCCCAGAAGTGCCGTCCGCCGGAGCGCAGCCTCGGAACGGCCGCCGATCACGATCGGTACCGGTACCGGCGGCGCGGGGACGATCTGTGCCTGCTCGATCTGGAAGATGCGGCCCGAGAAGTCGACGGTCTCGCCGGCGAGCAATGCCCGCACGATCGTGAGGCACTCATCGAGGCGACGGCCGCGCGTCGCCGGGTCGACGCCGCATATCTCCAGCTCGTGGCGGTCTTCGCCGCCGAGGCCGACGCCGAAGACGAACCGGCCCGGCGCGAGCTGCGCGACCGTCGCGACCTGGCGCGCCACGGGCACCGGATGCCGCACAACCCGAGCAGGTACACCGCGGTCTCCACCTTCATCGTCGACGTCAGCGAGGCCAGCGCGGCTGCCTGCAGCAGCCCGTCGAAGCCCTGGCCGCCGTGGAAACTGACGTGATCACCCATGCAGACGTGGTCGATGCCCGACGCCTCTGCCCGCGCGACTGTGGCGCGCAACGCACGCGCGTCCTGCTCGAAAATCCAGTAGGGAATGCGCATCCCGATCGCGACGCTCACTCGGACCACCACGGCCGTTCGAGGGTGAGCGGCGGGAAGTTCGGCCTCCGGTGTTCGTTGAGCGCGGCGATCCCCTCCGCGAAGTCGGCGAGACTGGCGACGCCCTCGGACCCGACCATACCCACGATCTCCGGTTCGGCGACCTGCGCCTTGATCGCGGCCAGCGCCGCGGGAGAGCAGCTATCCGCGATCTCGGCGGCGTATTCGACCGCCGCGGGCAGCAGCTCGTCGCGCGGGAGCACCCGCTGTACCAGACCGAGTTGCAGCGCTTCGTCGGCGAGGACGACGCGGCCCGAGAGCAGGAGATCGAGCGCGTTTCCTCGGCCGACGAGACGTGGCAGTAGCCACGGCGTCCGGAACTCGGCCGCAAGACCCAGACGGGCGAACGGCGCCGAGAGCTTGGCGTCGCCGGCCGCGAAGCGCACATCACAGCAGAGCGCGAGCGCGAGACCGAGCCCGACGCACGCCCCGTTGACCGCGGCGATGACGGGCTTCGGATACCGGAGCAGCGACGTGAGCGGTCGTTCACGGACCCTTGGGGCTTCGTCGCCCCGCGAACGGCGGCCCAGCGCGTTGCGGTCGGCACCGGAGCAGAAGCCGCGACCCGCGCCGGTGACAACCAGCGCGCGCACGTCGTGATCGGTTGCGAGCAGGTCGAGCAACTCGTTCCACCGGCTCTCAATCGCCGGTGTCCACGCGTTGAGCGATTCCGGGCGGTTCAGCGTGAGCGTCGCGACGCCGTCCGCGACGGTGAGAAGTACCACGTCGGCGTCGGCCACAGCTCAGCGAAGCTCGTCACGCGCGATCTGGTCGCGCAGGATCTCACTGGATCCCTCGATGAGACGCGCCGAGCGCAAGTCGCGGAACCAGCTCTCGAGCGGCAATTCGCGCGAGAGGCCCATCGCGCCGAGGACTTGCATCATGCGGTCGACAACGCGAAAGCCGGTCTCGGTCGCCGTGACCTTGGCGATCGCGGCGGCGCGGCGGGCGTCGGGTCGTTGCTCGTCGGCGAGCCACGCGGCCTCCCACGTGAGCAGGCGCGCCGCGTTGACTTCCATGCGCGAATCGGCGAACGCGAAACGGATCGCCTGCCGCGTCGACAGCGGAGCGCCGAACGTCTCTCGCTCGCGGGCCCAATCGGCGGCGATCCTGATCGATTCCTCGGCGACGCCCACCGCGCGCGCGGCGTACGAGAGCCGTCCCTTGGTGAGCCATGATCCGGCGAGTTCGAGGCCCTCACCTTCCTTTCCGATGAGCGCGTCGCCGGGGAGGTGGACGTCGTCGAGGATCAGCTCGCACGGCCAGCTGTCGCGCAGCATCGGGATCGGCCGAGCGGTCAGGCCCGGCACCGCAGTCGAGAGCACGAACGTGCTGACGCCGTGCTCCGTGCGGGCGTAGATCACGCCATACTCGGCGTGGTCGGCGTGGGTGATCCAGAGCTTCGTGCCGTTCAGTACCCAACCGGTCGCAGTTGGCTTGGCGGTCGTCGCAATCGCGCGCGCGGGATCGGTTCCGCCTGCCGGTTCTGCCACCGCCGAGAAGCCCGTCCATCCTTGGGCAATGGCGGGCCGTACCCACGTTTCGATCTGATCGCGCGTACCGGCGTACAGCACGACCGGCGGAGAGTGTCCGAACGCACCGCCGCCTGCGATCGGGAAGCAGAACCGGTGCTTGCAGGCTTCCTCCCAGAACACGACCGCCTCGAATGCCGAGAGTCCACCTCCCCCGTACTCCGCCGGTGCATCCATGCACCAGAGACCCGCGCTGCGCGCCCCGCGGCGCAGGTCCTCGAGCACATCGTCGGGGAGTCGACGCGCGTCCGCGGGCAGGCAAGCCTCGGCCGGGCGCAACCGTTCGGCGACGAAGCGACGAACGAGTTCGCGGAGCATCTGGAGCTCTTCGGTGAGCTCGAACCCCGCGACCGTCATCCGCGCGCGCGGGCGAGGCGCTCACCGAAGCCCGGGCTTGCCAGCAGACGGACTTGATGGTCGAGCGCTCGTGCGAGGTAGTCGTCGAACCGGGCGCGGAGGTCGGACCGGTACAGGTCGACATACGCCTCGATGGCCTCGCGCGACATCGCGGCGAGTGTGGCGACTCGCCGCACCGCCCGTTCGCGAGCCGTGCCAACGTGGACGGCCTCGCCGAGGCCGCGCTGTTCCATGGCGTCGCCGTCGAGCCGTGGCTGGTCCTCGAGCATCGCCCAGAGCGCTCCGGGGGCCCGCATTCGCAACAGGAGCTCGCCGCCGGTGCCACCGATCAGCCCGAGCTTGCCCCACCCCTGCTGGCACCAGCCGTCGGGCCCGACGAACCGGCTGTCACACGCGAGCGCGAGGTCGAGGCCCAGGCCGACCGCTGGCCCGTCGACGGCGGCAACCGTGGTGACGGGCGCGCCGACGATGGCGCGGATCAACCCCTGGTACGCGCCGTACACGACCTTCCGACGCTCGTCCTCCGACATCCCGCTCCGTTCGGCCATGCCCTTCAGATCGCCCCCGGCGCAGAACGCACCGTTGCCGGTGAGCACCACGCCGCATACCTCCTCCGGCGCAGCAGCATCACGCAACGCCTCGGTGACCGCGACGGCTTCGTCTGGCCCGAGCGCGTTGCGCTGCTCCGGCCAGTCCAAGACCACGATCGCCGCGCTCCCGATTCGCTCCAGCCGCACAGCCACGCGTCACTCCCTTCGTTCCCCGACGCGTGCACGCGCATGCCCTTCGGGTACTCCGAACACGCGCGCGGCGTTGTCGCCGAGATATCCGGTCATCGCCTCGGGTCGCAACCGGAGCTCCTTCGCCTCGCGCAGCGTGCGCTCGACAGTCATCAGTGGGTAGTACGACGACCACATCACCTTGTCGCGGCCACGGGAGTCCATGAAGCGGACGAGCTGCTCAGGTAGGTACTTCGGCGCGAAACCCGCGGTCATCAGGTACACGTTCGGGTGCTTCACGAGCATCGAAATCGTCTCGTCGACCCACGGGTCACCCACATGACTCAGCACGATCCGAAGGTCGGGAAAGCACAGCGCGACTTCGTCGACGAGGATCGTTCGCTGCAGGCGCGCCGGTTTCATCGGACCCGGCACACCAACGTTGATGCACACCGGCACGCCCAGATCGCAGGCAGCGGTGTAGAGCGGGTAGTTGAGCGGATCGTCGATCGGGATACCGGTCCACATCGGGAGGATGCGGATGGCGCGCATGCCGTACTCCTCCACGGCGAGACGCACGTGGCGCGCCGCCTGATAGCCGAGCTTCGGGTCGAGTCCGACGGCGCCGAGAAAGCGCCCTGGGTGCGCGGCGACGGCTTCGGCGACGGCTGCGCAGGTCGCGTGCACCATGTCGTTGTCGAGTTGCATGGCCGGCACGAACGGTGGCGTGATGTCGCGGGGCACCTTGGCGAGCAAGCCGTACGCCACTCCGTGGGTGTCGTACTCGCTGACGATGTCATCGGGCGTGCCGCCGGTCGCGTACGCGCTCGATTGCGCGGAGAAGAGGCGCGCCACCGACGGGTCGGGGGTGGCGGAACCCTCTTCGGACGGGAGGGCTACGTACGTGTCGAAGATCACCTCGGTGCTGTCCGGTTGCATCACGGAGTTCCTCATGTGAATTTTCGGTTGTACAAAGCGAGACTAACCTCGGTGCGGAAAATGGCAACCGGTTCGCGGTACACGCGGGAAGCCGAGGCGTTTCGGGTCGAGGTACGCGCCGTGATCGATCGTCGTCTTCCCGAGGATTGGCATGGGTTGGGCGCGCTCGACCGCGACGAGGCGGCCACATTCACGACCGAGTGGCGAGAGGTGCTGCGCGAAGAGGGACTCTTGGCGCTCCCGTGGCCCGTCGAGTACGGCGGTGCGGGTCGAACGTTGCTCGAACAGCTCGTGGCTGCCGAGGAGCTCGCACGGGCTCGCGTCCCCGAAGGGGGTCCGCACGACCGGTTCGGGATCAAGATGCTCGGGAACACGCTGTTGCAGTGGGGAAGCGTTGAGCAGAAGCAACGGTTCCTCCCACGCGTGCTCTCAGGGGAAGACCGGTGGTGCCAGGGTTACTCCGAGCCCGGCTCGGGATCCGACCTGGCATCCTTGTCGACGAAGGCAGAGCTGCACGGCGACCGGTGGGTCATCAACGGTCAGAAGGTGTGGACGTCGTTGGCGCACGAGGCCAACTGGATCTTCCTCCTGACGCGTACCGATCCTGATGCGCCGCGACACCGGGGCATCAGCTTCTTGCTCTGCCCGCTCGATCAGCCGGGTGTCGAGATCCGTCGCATCGCCACGATCAACGGGGAGCGCGAGTTCTGCGAAGTGTTTCTCACCGACGCCTGGACGCCCGTGGACTACGTCGTCGGTGAGGTGAACGAAGGTTGGGCGGTGGCGAACACGTTGCTCGGCTTCGAGCGCGGTGAGTCGGCGGCGACGTTCCCGCTGAAGTTCCGCGAGGAGCTCGACCGGCTGTTCGACCTGGCGCGGCAACGCGATCGCGTCGACGACCCGGTCGTTCGGCAAGGGCTGGCGCGTGCCTACGAAGAGTGCGAGATCATGCGGCTCCTCGGGTTGCGCGCGCTCACCGGCCTGTTGGACGGCCGGCCGCCGGGGCCGGAGTCTTCGGTCTCGAAGCTCTATTGGAGCGAGTACCACCAGCGTGTGATGGATGTCGCGATCCGCATTCTCGGTGCCGACGCCCTCACACCGGAGGGTCGGTGGCCGACGAACATGGTTCGCACCGACGATCCCGGCGCACCGAACGACAGCGCATCCTGGGTCGGGACGTTCCTGAACGCTCGCGCGGGAACGATCTACGCCGGAACGTCACAGGTGCAGCGCAACATCCTCGGTGAACAGGTGCTCGGTCTCCCGCGGGAGCCGCGCCCGTGAACAAGACTCGAAAGTCTTCGATGCGTCCGCGCTCCTCGCGTTCCTCCAGGGGAAGGACGGCGCGGAAACCGTCGAGGAGGTCCTCGTCGACGGTGGTGCGTGTGGTGCGGCGAACTGGTCGGAGGTCGCGCAGAAGGTCAGGGCGCACGACCGCGACTGGGGCCTCGCTCGGTCACTGCTGTTCAGCTACGGCCTCGAGGTCGAACCGGTCGACGTCGACGACGCCGAATGGGCTGCGCGCCGCTGGAAGGCCGGGCAGGGGCTGTCGCTCGCCGATCGACTCTGTCTGGCGCTGGGGCACCGGTTCGACGCCGAGATCTGGACCGCCGACGCCAAGTGGGGGACCGAGGAACGGATCCGTGAAATCCGCTGACCACCCTGGCACGAGCCGCTGGGCGATGTGCAGCGGTTCGCGTCCCGTGCTCCCTCGCCCTCGAGCGCGATCACGCTCGAGAGTCCGGCGATCCCTGCTTCGCCGACAAGTGTTCGCGTGGTGCCGCAGCCCGACGAGGCCGGATCCCGACGACGTGAACACGAACCGCCCGTAACCCTGGTCACCCATCACCCGATACGCCGGCACCGCTCGGCCACCCGCGGACACGATCTCGTCGACCGCGATGTCGGCCGCCGCCGCACCACCACCACGCGCCCGTCGAACGTGATGTCTTCCGCCATCGTGCTCAGCGGATCGCGCCGCGGTCGCGGAGCGCGCTGATGTCTTCGGGCTTGTACGAGAGCCAGCGCAAGATGTCGTCAGTGTGTTCACCGAGTTCCGGTGCGAGGCGGTGCGGCGTGATGTCGGCGGCGCTGACGCGCACCAGGTGCGAGATCTCACGCACCATGCCGAGCGTCGGGTGCTCGACCTCTGCCACCCGTCCCATCGCGCGTTGCGCGGGATCGACCATGAACGCGTGCATGTTCGAACCGACGGGCTCGGCCGCGGGAGCGCCGGTCGCGGCCAATGCCGCGAGCCACGCCCCGGTGGTCGCGCCCCGGAACACGTCGCTCAACTGGCCGCCGATACCGTCGCTCGCTCGATCGTCCGAATGGAGCTCGGCCGAGATCGCCGCGCCGAGCGCGGCGATCTCGTCATCGGTTCGCGCGGTCACGCAGATCCACCCGTCGGCGGTCTCGTAGAGACGCTCGAACGGACCGACCCCGAGCTGGAGCGGATCGAGCGATCCCGCTCCCACGGCTGCACCGTCGCGGTCGCGTCCGACGTGAGCCATCATGCCCATCGCCGCATTGAGCTGCGGGTTCTCACACGACAGTGCCTTGCCGGTGCGCCGCCGGTGCAGCAGCGCGATCAGGAGGGCGATGGCACCGAGGAGGCCGTTGCCGGGATCCTCGTTTCCCGTCGACGGCAGCGGCGGGTTGAACTGTCCCGCAACCTCGTACGACGCACCGACGTATCCGGACATCATTGGCGCGAAGCTCTGGCGCATCATGTGCGGGCCGCTCGATCCCCATCCCGGTGCGTACAGGTAGATCACGTCTGGGCGCTTCGCGCGTACCTGTTCGACGCCGAGGCCAAGGCGCTCGGCTGCACCGGGACGCAGGTTGTGATGCACCGCATCGGCCCACGCGAGGAGCCCGTCGACCGCGGGCCGCAGACCGGGGTCCTTGAGGTTCGCCGCGAGCGCGCGTTTGCCGGCCTGGGCCGAGAAGAAGGGCCGCTCGATGCCGCGCAGTGGATCACCCGCAACCGGCTCGAGCTTGATCACGTCGGCGCCGAGGTCGGCGAGCACGCGCGAGGAGTACGGACCCGCGTAGAACGCCCCGAAGTCGACGATCCTCACGTCGTGGAGCAGCGGGCGTTCGTCGGGCGCACCCGGTGGCGCCGATGCCTGTTGCCACGGTGTAGGCATCGCGACGCGCGCCAGTTCCCTGAGTACCTCGTGGCTGTGGCGGCCGTGCGGCGGCGCTGCGGTCGGGAGCAAGGGTGGTTCACCGTCGAACCGGATCGCGGGGGCGACCTGCTCGACGACGCCGAGCACAGCGTCGTCGACTTCGACGACCATCTGGTTGTCCCGCGCCTGGGGTTCGTCGAATACCGACGGCGGCACCAGGTGTTCGACGGCGCACACGTCGGCGGCCATCAGACGGTCGACCCAGTAGGCGCGTGGCTGGGACGCGAAGATGCCGTGGATCTCGCCTTCGAGGATGTCGGCCTGTTCGGGGGTGAGGGGCACACCCATGTCGATGCCGTCCTCGCTCGGCGGAATCCGGTCGGCGAGCCCGAGGACTCGCATGAGGCGACCGAACGCGCCGACGGCGCCGGTGTGGATCCCGACGTACTCACCGTCGCTGCACACGAAGGACCTCGTGATGAGCCGCATCCTCGCGGCGCCGCCCAGTGTCGGCGCCAGGTTCTCCTTCGCCGCGACCGACGCGTCGGACTCGCCCCAGAGCATCGAGTGGAACGCGAGCGCGCCGTCGAACAGCGACGTGTCGACGTGGCGCCCGATACCGTCGGCCATGCGGCGATATAGCCCGGCCAGAATGCCGATCACTGCGAGCTGTGCAGCACCGGTCGACGCGAACGGCAGCCCCTGGAAGATCGGCCCCTCACGGTGTCCGGCCTGCTGGGCCATCGTGCCGACCAGCGCGTGCACCAACGGCTCGTAGGCGGGAAGATCGGTATGCGGACCCACCTGACCGAAGGCCGTGATCGATGCGTACACGAGGCCGGCATTGAGTTCGTGCAGGGTGTCGTACCCGAGGCCGCGTTCGCTCGCTCGGCCTGGTGTCCAGCTCTCGATGAAGGCGTCGGCGCGCGACGCGAGTTCGAGGATTGTGTCGCGATCAGTGGCGTCGTCGACGTCGAGCACGATGCTCCGCTTGCCCCGGTTGAACACGGATGCCGCAGCCGGGTGGATGCGACGCGTGATGTCACCGTCGGGGGGCTCGACCCACGTGACCTCGGCGCCGTAACCGGCGAGGATCCCCGATGCCTGGGGCCCCGCGGTTCCCGCGGAGCAATCGACCACGCGGAGTCCTTGCAAGAGCGATGCCATCTCACCAGCGTACGACGCGAGGATCTGCTCCGATAGCGTCACCACTTTCGGCGAACGGAGATGTCATGGGTTGGGAACAGTTTCGCTACGACGGAAAGCGCGTGCTCGTCTCGGGCGGCGCCACCGGAATGGGCGCGGCCGTCGCGAGGCTTGTCAGCGAGCTGGGAGGCGAGGTGGTCGTCGCCGACGTGGCACCCGTCGATCCCACCGTTGCGCAATCGGTGCGGATGGATCTTCGCGATCGGTCGTCGATCGACGCCGCGCTTGCCGAAATCGGTGGTCCGATCCACTCGATCTTCTCGTGCGCGGGTGTGTCGGGTGCTCCCTTCGCGCCCGTCGACGTCATGCTCGTCAACTTCGTCGGCGCGAGGCACCTCGTCGAGTCGGCGATCGAGTCACTGATGGGGAGCGGCTCGTCGATCGCGTTCATCTCCTCGATCGGCGGCCTCGGCTGGGAGCGGGAGCTGGTGCGCATCATCGAGCTCCTCGACACCCCCGACTTCGCGGCCGCGCAGGTGTGGTGTGAGTCCAACCTCGTCGGTGAACCCGCGCAGGCCGAGGAGTTGGCGGCCGCCGCGTACGTGTTCTCCAAGCAGACCATCGATGCGTACGTCCAGCGCCAGGCCGTTCCGCTGTGTCACCGGGGTATTCGCATCAACGCCACGGGCCCCGGCCCGACCCAGACGCCGTTGATGGACGCAACACCGAGTTGGCAGGTGTTCGGCGACGTCCTGTTCAAGAGCGCGATGCGACGCGAGCCGTCGACGCCAGAGGAGCAGGCGCCACCGCTCGTCTTCCTGAACAGCGATGCCGCGGGCAGTGTGAGCGGACAGGTGCTCAATGTCGACGCGGGGTACACGGCCGGAGGCTTCCTCGGCGTACACGACACGCCACTGGTGGAGTCACTCGTGCCGCGGGAGGTCCCTGCCACGTAGCGTGGAACGCAGTCGACCAATCGAGGACCGAGCCGAGGGAGCCATCATGCGCGACTACGAGATCGTGTCGACCGACTCACACCTCGAAGTCCCGCCGTACATGTGGGAGCCCTTCGTCGACGCCGAGTTCCGTGAATACGTGCCCAAGGTCGTGCAGTTGCCGGGTGGAGGCGACGCGTGGCTCATGCCGGGCAAGACCCAACCGGTGCCCCTCGGACTGAACTTTTCCGCCGGGCGCGGCTGGGAGCATCTCAAGACGTCCGGGATCTCGTACGCCGACGGGCTCGTCGGGGCGGGCGACGCGAAACAGCGCCTTGCCGAGATGGACCAGGACGGCGTCGACGCCGAGATCTTGTTCCCCGCCGTCTCCGGTCAGCGCACGCTCGACGTCGCTGCCATCCCCAACGAGGCGTACGTCGCGCTCGCGCGTGGTTACAACGACTGGCTGTCAGAGGAGTACACCGCTGAGGACCCCAACCGCTTGCTCGGCCTCGCGATCCTCCCCGGCGCGTCGATCGACGACTCGGTCGCAGAGCTCGAGCGGGTGGCAGCCATGCCCGGCATCCGCGGGGTCGTGCTGCACCACTGGCCGAACGGAACGCCGGTGCCGAAACCCGACGAGGACGATCGGTTCTGGCAGCGCGCCCTCGAGCTCGACGTACCGATCACTGCGCACGTGAGCTTCGGAGGTGGCGACGTCGCCGAGCAGGCGGCGATCGCGCGGGCGACCGAGTCGGGTGTATCGCTGCTGAACTTCGCGCCGATGACTCGGATGCTGTCGAAGACCGTCACGCACGGCGGCCAGGTCGTGCAGCTCATCCAGCACGGGACCTTCGATCGCTTCCCCGAGCTCCAGCTCTTCTTCGCCGAGACACAGATCGGTTGGATCCCCGAGTTCAAGGAGGACGCCGACGAGAACTGGCGACGGCACCGCTACTGGAGCGGCGCCGACCAGTGGGCGCACGAACCGAGTTGGTACGTGGATCACAACACCAACTGGGGCTTCCAGGTCGACCGATTCGGCCTCAAGGTTCGTCACGACATCGGGATCGATCGCGTGCAGTGGTCTACCGACTTTCCCCACGTGCAGTGCGACTGGCCGAGGTCTCTTCAGGTGATCGACGACCAGTTCCGCGACATCCCCGACGACGAGCGACGCAAGATAATCTGCGAGAACGCCGTTCGCTACTTCCGGCTCGACCGTGAGCGGACCACCGCATGACCGGTCTGCTCGACGGCGTGAAGGTCGTCGAGACGGGCGTGTTGATGACGGTCGACCACCTCGGCCGGCTCCTCGGCGACGAGGGGGCCGACGTGGTGAAGGTCGAGACGCCTGAGGTGGGCGACTATCTCCGCAACATCATGACGCGGTTCGCGCCCGACTGGTCCGCGTTCCATCTCACCCTGAACCGCAACAAACGCAGCCTGACGTGCGACGCGCGTCTTCCCGAGGGCCAGGAGATCATGCGACGGCTCCTCGCCGATGCCGACGTGTTCATCACCGGCAACATCGGCGACACGAACCGCAAGCTCGGGCTCGATTACGACGCGGTGCGCGACGTCAAGCCCGACATCGTGTACTGCCAGGCGACGGGGTTCGGCGCGTCGGGTCCGTACGCCAACGTGCCGACGCACGGGCAGATGATGGACGCGCTGGGCGGGAGCGCGCCACCGATGCACCTCGATGACCGCGGGTTCGTCGAGCCGACGAGCCCGGCGATCGTGGGAAGCGGTGGCGTCGTGCTCGGTCCCCTCTACGCCGCGTTCGGAGTGGCGGCGGCCCTCGCCCGCGCGGCGCGGACCGGTGCCGGCTGTTACCTCGACGTCTCCTGCGCCGACGCGGTACTCGCGGCGAAGTGGCTCGTTGCGCTCCCGTTGCTCAATCCGGAGAAGGTCGACCAGAGCTCTCCGGGAGGCGCGACGGGGGGTGGCGCGGGCGACTCTGCGAAATACCAGTACTACGAGACGGCCGACCGCAAGTACATGTTGTTCTGCGCGATCGAAGCCAAGTTCTGGAAGAACTGGTGTGCGGCAGCGGGACGCGAGGACCTGCTCGGTGACCACCGCGAGGATCTCGTCGTCGACTTCGGCGGGGGCGAGGACGAGCTGCGGCGCGAGATCCAGAAGACGTTCCACACCAAGACGCTCGACGAATGGATGGCGATCGCGATCGAACACGACATCGCGATGGGGCCTGCCCTGGGCTTCGGCGACGTCCAGGACGATCCGCACCTGCGTGCGCGCGGGCAACTAGTCGTGGAGCACAACCCCCTCTTCGGTGCCATGCTCACGCTCGGCAATCCGGTCCTCGTCCCGGGGCGCGACTTCACCGTCCGGTCCGCGCCGGCGCACGGCGAGCACACCGACGAGTTGCTTTCCGAACTCGGGTACGACGAAGCCGCGCGAGCACGGCTGCGCGCCGCCGGCGTCGTCTGAGATCGCTCGAACTGCCTGTGTTGCCAGACATCGGTCGCGGTCCCGCGCAGGCAACCTCCCCCTCCAACAATGCTCACGAAGGCGCGAGCACTGTTGGAGGTGATGCGAGGACTTTCCAACCCTCTGCACCCCGCGGCGTCGCTGATCGGCACCCGGGCCAATGGTGTGCGTGTGCGGAGCGGATCCGTTCTCTGACGGGCGAGGACAGGTTCGCTCAGCCGGCCGGTTGGTCCTGGTCGCGGAGGTACGCGTCGAGGTGGGTGAGGGTAAAGGCGACGGCCTGGTCGGTGTCCATCGTGGCGCCGTGGTCGCGTAGCGCGCGGAGCCGGTCATCGCCGAGGGTGTCGGCGAGGCGGCGGGTCGTTTCGCGGCGCGTCTCGACGATCAGGCCGCCGCGGTTCGCGTCGCCGGTGGGTGCGGTTGCGCTCCTCGCGCCCGCCGCGCCCGTGGTCGCGGCGGCGGCGCTCACGGCGAGGATATGGGCTGCGCCTTGGACGGTGGCAGAACCATCGGGGTCGGTGTCGGCGAGGACGCGGGCCGCGAGGTTGAGAATGCCGCCGAGATACGGCCGTTGGTTGATCCAGTGCAGGTGACGGATGCTGCGGGTAGCGAAACGTGCGGTGAGGGGCCAGTCGCCGATCGTGGTGGCGGCGAAGGTCATCTCGATGAGCTCGGAGTAGGTCTCGTAGTCGACGTCGGAATGGGAGGCTTCGTGCAGCAGTGCGCGGGCGCGTTCAGGGTCTTGGCCGGCGAGCGCATGGGCGAGCGCGAGCAGGTTGAAGTTGATCGCCGTGGGCATTCCGGCCGCGCGGGCGAGTGCGAGTCCTTCGGTCGCGACAGGCACCGCGTCGGCGTATCGCCCGGCGACACCCAATGCATTGGCGGCGCCTCCCAGGTTGACCGCAAGATGGTGTGTTCTGCCGGCATTCCGGGCGAGTTCGGCGCCCTCGAGCAGTGCCATGGCCGCTTTTTCCCACTCGCCCGCGGACAGGGCGATCGTGGCCAAGAGGTTGCATCGAGTCTGGGTGAGGTCGGTCGTGTAGGGGCGGGCGACGGTCACAACACGTTCCGCGTCGAGCGCTGCGTCGCCGTACTCCTGGGCGAGACGCTGCTCTCCCCGTGCACTGGCCGCGAACGCGGCGGACAAGAGCACGACCGGATAACCAGGGTGTTGCTCCACTCCGGCCATGGCCAAGACCGGCTCGACGGGAAGTGTGAGGGCGAAGCCGGTCTGGGCCGCGTTGAAGTTCGTCGAGTCCAGGAGCTTCGCCGCGAGGTCGATGTTGCCGGTGTCGACGGCGTAGGTGAATGCGGCGAGGATGTTCTCGCCGTCAGCAGTCATGCGGGTCCCCCACTCGATCTGATCGGGCCCCCATTGTCCTTCGTAGCAGCGCAGCGCGTAGTCGGTGAAGTAGTGCGCGTGGCGGTAGCGCAACATTGCGGTTTCGTCGTGTTCGACGAGGCGTTCCTCGCCGTATTCGCGGATCGTTTCCAGCAGCCGGTAGCGGGTGTCGAGCCCGCCACGGTCCGCGACCACCAGTGACCGGTCGACCAGCCCGGCGAGCAGCTCGAACGCCGCCCGCGTGTCGATCGGTTCGCCGGCGCAGACCGCTTCGGCGGCTTCTCGGGTACAGCTCCCCGTGAACACCGCGAGGCGGGCCAGCAACCGTTGTTGGGGCTCGTCGAGCAGGTCGTAGGACCAGTCGATCGTGGCCCGCAAGGTCTGCTGGCGTTTCAAAGCACCCCGCCGCCCGCCCGCGAGCACCTCGAACCGTCGATCCAACGCGGCGGCGAGCTCCATTGGGTTCATCGCGCTGACCCGCGCCGCGGCCAACTCGATCGCCAACGGGACCCCATCGAGACGACGACACACCCGCACGACCGCTTCGGCATTGTCGCGGCCGACCGCGAACGCCGCGTCGGCACCGCGCGCGCGGTCCACGAACAGTTGCACCGCATCCGACGCCACGATCGCCTCGAGCTCCGCGCCTGACGGCGGAGCACCCAGGGATGGCACCGCGAGGATCCGTTCCCCGACGAGCGCCAGGCCCTCCCGGCTCGTTGCCAGCACCACGACCGCCGGACAAGAACGGCCGATCTCGTCGACCAGGTCCGCGACCGGGTCCAACAGATGCTCACAGTTGTCGACCACCAACAACAACTGCTTGGTTGCCAGGAACTCGACCAACGCGTCCGTCAGGCGCTGACCCGCCCGCGGCGTCACCCCGAACACGATCGCGAACGCGTCGACCACTCCGTCCGGGTCGCGCACCGGGGCCAGCTCGACCAGCCACGCACCCTCCCGGAACCGGGGCAACACCTCGGCCGCAACCTGCAACGCGAGACGCGTCTTGCCCACGCCGCCGACGCCGGTCAGCGTCACCACCCGCGCCTCGTGCAACGCGGCGACGATCTGGGCGATCTCCTGCTCGCGGCCGATGAACGAACTGACCTGCAACGGCAGGTTGCCGGGGAACGAGTCGACCGAACGCAAGGGCGCGAAGCTGCCCGCGAGGTCGGGTGCGTGGATCTGGAACACCCGCTCTGGACGCGACAGGTCACGCAGCCGGTGATCGCCCAGGTCGGTGAGCACCACCCCTTCGGTCAACGAGTCGCGCGCGAGATCGGCGGTGGCGTGCGAGCACACGATCTGGCCGCCGTGCGCGACGCCCATGAGCCGGGCGGCCCGGTTCAGCGACGAGCCGTAGTAGTCGCCGTCGCGCACCTCCGCCGCGCCGGTGTGCAACCCCATCCGCACCCGCAACTCGCCGGTCTCGCCCCACTCCTGCCCGGCGAGCGCCCGCTGGGCAACGATCGCGGCGCGCACCCCGTCGTCGGCGGTCGGGAACGCCGCGTGCACACCGTCGCCGGTGGTCTTCACCACATACCCACGCTGCGCCTCGACCGCGCCCCGGATCAGCTCGTCGTGGTGGGCCAACGCCGCCCGCATCCCGTCCGGATGCTCCTCCCACAGGCGCGTCGAGCCCTCGATGTCGGTGAACAGGAATGTGACGAGCCCACTCGGGAGCTCGACGGTTGAAGCCTTCACCCCATCGAGTCTGTCACATACTGCGTCTGCGCGGGGGCAGATTCCCTTCTCGTGGCGGTTGGCTACACCGCATTCGGTGGTCGAGCGTCGCAAGAACTCGGATCCGGACCTCCCTGGGGAAGCCCAG